>JANMIM010000026.1:0-2015 GCA_031375795.1 Bacteroidota bacterium | reverse complement strand
CTCTTGCCGGTGGCGCAGACGATGAAGATGTATCCAAATTTTTGCTCGTAGGCCGCGTTTCCTTCTGCGAGGGCCTTCAAGACGGCTTTGCTGGCTTCCTTGACCCCAGATTGCTCATTGGCGGCCAAGCTGCCGGTAGTGGCAAATTTCTTGGCGAGGTCTTCGGTCGTCCCGATCTTGGGATGGTGGCTGAAGGCTTCGAGTCCATCTGATTCGCTGCAGTCTGCCCAGCAATCCTGGGCCTTGGCCATGAGGTCGTCGAGGCTGGCAAACGGCCTCGCATCGAGCATCTTTTGCACCCATGTTGCCGAGCCGCAGCATTTTGCCAGCTCGATGGCTGCGTATTCCTCAGGGATAGCGTTTAATTCTGCGATTTTCATGTCACTATTTCACTATCGTTCCAAACAATCGTAGCCTGCTGATGCCGCCGTCGGGGTAGATTTTCATGCGCACATGGCTGAAGGGGCCGTGGGCGCTGAGCTCGGCCTTGAAATAATGTTCGTGGTCGGCTTGGAGCTTGACTTGGGGCAAAAACTCCGTCCAATCGGCTGATTCCCAAGTGTCGCCGTCGGCGATGAGGCAGCCTTCCAAGGAGCATCGATCAGGATAGTTTCCCTTGAAGTGCCGGGTATCGACCAAGACCTCGTCGATTTGCCCGGGGTGAGCCAGCCTCAAAACGGCCCAATCGACGTTTCCAGGCGTGCGGTTGCGCTTCGTTTCCCAGCCATCGCCCATGTTCACGCCACGGCCGGGCATGATCAGGTTGTCTTTGCTGCTGAAAAACATGTCGTTGCAGGCGAGCACCTTTGCGCCATTCTTGGCAGAAGCGAGGTCGATCACTTCGGTGCCGGAAACCAAGGTCCAATCCTTGAAGACTTCGCCATAGACCTTGAGCCGTGCTACGCCGCCGTCGGGGTAGATGTGGAGCTTGAGGTGGGACCAGACACGCTGGTCATCAATGGCATAGTAGTGCTGGCTGCCTGGATTGAGTGGCGACTTGGCCAAGATCTCTGTCCAGATTTTGGGATCGTGCAGGTCATCGGGCGATGTGTCCTGTGGCATGTTGCAGGCCTCGATCGAGGCATGCGGGGGATGGTTGCCTAGGAAAAAATTGGTGTCGATGTCCACGCCATGGATGCGGCCCGGCGCACCCAGCGCCAGGATGCACCAGTCATGGCCAGGCACACGCTTGCGCCGCGACTCCCAGCCATCCATCCATTTGCCACGATCGGTGTATTTGTCTGTGATGAAGATACCGCGTCCAGGCTTGAGCAGGTTTTCCTTTTCGGCAAAGAAGTCATCGGTGGCATACAGCGCCTTTGCACCTAGGCGTTCGGCCGCGAGATTCAGCATCTGTGCCCATGCCGGGGCATCGGCGGCAATTTCCTCGTTGATTTTCATCGTTGTCTCAAGATCATTTTTCCACTTCCCAAATTCGGAAAATTCCCGCGATCATACACGATTTTTCCGGCGACGATTGTCTGCAACACACGGCCCTTCAGGTTCATCTCGGCATAAGGGCTCACGGGGTGTCTGTGTAGGATGTCGGAGGATGCTGTCGCGCATGCTTGATCAGGATCCCACACCACGAGATCGGCGTCGTAGCCAGGGGCGATCGCGCCCTTGGAGGCTTCCAATCCCAAGAAACGTGCGACATTGGTGCTCATCCACCGAGAGATGTCCTTCAAATCAAAGCCCCGCGCCTGAGCCCCGGTCCATGTGGCCGGCAACGAAAATTGCAGTGAGGCGATGCCGCCCCAAGCTTCGCGAAACCTGCCGTTGTCGATGCCCTTGAGGTCGGGCGTGGCAGGGGAGTGGTCGGTCACGACCATCGAAATGAGCCCTGAGCCCAGGGCCTCCCACAGTTGCTCGTTGTTGCCGCGCTCCCTGATGGGGGGCGCGCACTTGTACAATGTCTGCCCGTTGGCGATGTCCTCGGCTGCAAAGACGAGGTAGTGCGGGCACAACGCCACCCTGCACAACGTTTTCGAGTTGCGGCGCAAGGGCGTGCGCGT
>JANMIM010001382.1:0-2421 GCA_031375795.1 Bacteroidota bacterium | reverse complement strand
GAAATCGGCCACCGTCGAAGACCAGGAAAAAAGCTACGCGCTGCAACTCGACGTGCAGTTTTTGTGCAGCCTCCATCCTCACGGATCAGCGGCCCGATGTCTACATGCCCGACGCCTTGTATGACAAGCTCATCACGGAATTGGCGGGCCTGAATTACGACGGAGCCATCAAGTTTTTTGTGAACAACGAGCCGCTCCTCGACAAGCGCACACCAAGCTTCATTCGCAAGGCCAAAGCGGCCCTGCCGCGTGGATTTACAGAAGTACATACCAATGGCCTGAAACTCAATCCCAACAGCGGTCGCGAGCTGCTCGAGGCGGGCCTCGACCTTCTGTACATCAACAATTACAGCCAAGACCACACGATCCATCGCGGCGTCCAAGCATTTTTGGACGAGGTGGCGCCACAGTTTCCGGCGACTCAGGTCGTGCTGCAGATGCGGCTGCTCGACGAGCAATTGCTCAACCGAGGCGGCACCGCCCCCAATTCAAAGGGGCTACCCAAAGCACTCGAGCTCCCTTGTGTGCTGCCATTTGACGAGGTCGTCGTGACAGCCGACGGTCGCGTCACGATTTGCTGCCAAGACCACTATTTCGAGGCGGCAGTGGGGAATCTTAATTCGTCGTCTCTCGTCGACATCTGGTATGGCGAGGGCTTCCAGAAATTGCGTGCGGCACTGCTGCGCAACGACCGCAACGACAACAAATTTTGCCAAGCATGCGACTTCAGGGGCTACAAGGAGGAGCACCTCACGCGTGGGGAATCCCTCAGAAACCGAGCCGTCGGTGCACTTTTGGAGGATTTTGAGGCCTGACGCCGCCTGTTTTGGTCTGCTAGCCGACACAAACGGAAACATTTCAATTTTTTTGTGCTTTGGGCAAATGTTCGTGCAACGAATATTTCGGTTTTCGTATCTATTGGGTAAGACGGGAATCTTGAGAATGCCGTTGATTGCTTTTTTGTGAAGGATTTGAGTTTGGTGTCGCCGCAGGGCGATGCCGGAATTGGAGGATGTGATGGAATACTTATCAGAAATCGGG
Organism: Bacteroidota bacterium; assembly: GCA_031375795.1. Lineage (GTDB taxonomy): Bacteria > Bacteroidota > Bacteroidia > J057 > JADKCL01 > JADKCL01. Next base: position 1,380 of record JANMIM010001382.1, on the reverse strand, counting down.
CTCCTTCTCTTGCTGATCTTGGCCTTCTCGGCCCCCATGCTCACCAACGTGGCCTCGCGCATCTTTGGCACGGCAGAAAATGATGACGAGGCATCATAGGGCGAGCCGTACAATTACCACTTCGCAACCCGTTTTTGCGCGTTGATTGCCCGGTGGATCAGGACGCCGACTGTCCCCGATCCAATTCGGAACGCCCTTGTTGCAATCCCATTCAAGATATGCGACTCCGCCGGAGTCGAAATCCACCAACGGATACAACGGGGGTTGAACGTGGCACTGCCCTGCGGCCCCGCTGGTTTTGCCGCCAATCCGCTTTTGCGTCGGCAAGCCAATGCCCTCGCCTACTTGCGAAACCGCATGTAGACCAGAAACCAAAGGTTGTGAAAGCCGTCGCGAAACTTGCGGATCTTCTTTTCGCCGAACCGCTTGTAGTAGGGAATATGAATCTCCCTGAATTCCAGCTTCTTCTTGAGTGCCTCAATCTTGATCTCCTCGCTCAATGGCATGCCGTCGCTCTCAATGCGCAACCTTCCCAATGCCGACCGGCGAAAGATCCACATACCGCTTTGGCTGTCTCGCAGGCCATTTCCAAACAGGATCTTGGTCGCCAAGGTCAATCCCCAATTGCCGATGCGGCTGAGGCGATCCATGTTTTCAGGGTTCTGCAGCGGAAATCTGCAAGCGGAGACGAAGTCCAATTCCTGCTCCAAGAGAATGCGTACCAAGCGCTCGATCTCCTCGACGGGATAGGTTCCGTCGCCGTCCAAGGTGACGATGATGTCGGCGTTGCAAGCCGCAAACCCAGCCTTGTAAGCAGCCCCATATCCCTGCGTCGGCGCAGGGACGACCCGAGCCCCCCATGCAAGCGCCAATGCGACGGTGTCATCGGTACTATTGTTGTCGACCACAAGCACCTCGTCCACGATGGCCGGCACCTTGGCAAACACATGCGGCAAGCCCAGGGCCTCGTTGAAGCAGGGGATGATGAGCGAGACTGTGAGACCTTGCAGCATGGATGGGCTTAGGGCAGCAATTTACGCATCAATTCCAGCATCGCATCGCCTTCTGCTTCCCAACTCCACGCACTTGGACGAATCGAACGATGAGGCGCGGGAAAATGAGGGTCCAGAAACACACGCGCAATTTCCTCGACCTGAGCATCACTCAGCGGCCACGTCAGTGATTTCCCAAAGGAAGTCTTCACGTTCAGCGCCTCCCATGCGGGATTGGAAGAAAACAGCAATGGCTTGCCATGGGCCATGAACTCATAAAACTTCGTGGGGATGCGGTCCTTGATGTTTTCCTTGAGGTCATAGAGGGCGAGTCCAAAACGGCAAGCCTGGATGTAACCTACGATATCCTCAAAAGGGAGGTACTGCA
>JANMIM010001356.1:0-2253 GCA_031375795.1 Bacteroidota bacterium | reverse complement strand
ACGAATTGCCCCAAGAAGCGATGCTCCAGCCTCAACATTTGTACCCCACCTCCGTATCATGCCCTGCTACCGAGGCAATGGGTGCAGCCGCTGCTAGCTTGTTAGGGATAATGTTCCTTTTATTTCCCCCTATAAATTTGTTGTTTTGCACCTTCTTTGAATCTTTTAACCTTTTCATCTTTAAGAAGAAATGAATTCACTTGGTAGGCACATTTTGGTCGAGTACTACGAATGCAATCCTGACATCCTCAACGATGTCATGTTGATCGAAAACAGCATGGTGGGCGCGGCAAAACACGCTGAGGCGACTGTGATCAATGCGACTTTTCACCACTTCTCGCCCTTTGGCGTGTCGGGTGTCGTCGTGATCCAGGAGAGCCACCTCGCGATCCATACTTGGCCCGAATATGGCTACGCTGCCGTGGACGTGTTCACGTGCGGTGAAGTGGTCGATCCATGGGATTGCTACAAATTCCTCAAGGATGCCTTCCAAGCCAAATATGCCTCTGCCATGGAGATGCTCCGCGGTCAGGAAGGCTTGCTCAACAAGAGCACCTTTGACGTGGACAGCTTTGTCGCCGACCGTGGCGTCCCGGCTTCCATTCAAAACGTGCGCAACGTGTGGTTCACCGAGCGCAACGAAACCGCAGCCTTCTCGCTGCGCCACAAGGGCGACCGCCTCTTTGCTGGCCAAAGCGACTTCCAGAAGGTAGAAATCTTCGATACCTACGCCTACGGTCGCCTCCTCACCCTCGACGGCATGGTCATGACCACCGAGAAGGACGAGTATGTGTACCACGAAATGATCTCTCACGTGGCGATGCAGACGCACCCCAACCCCAAGCGCGTGCTCATCATCGGTGGTGGCGACGGCGGCGTGGCCCGCGAAATGCTGCGCTACCCTGGTGTCGAGGAGGTCGTGATGGTCGAGATCGACGGCATGGTCATCGACGCCTCCAAGGAATTCCTCCCTGAGATTGCATCCGAGTTTGGCAATCCACGCCTCACGCTGCTCGTCGCCGACGGCATCGACTACGTGGAAAATTGCGCAGATGGTGCATTCGACGTGGCCATCATCGACTCGACCGACCCTGTCGGTCCGGCAGAGGGCCTCTTCACCGACAAATTCTACCGTGGCGTCCACCGCATCCTCAAGAGCGACGGCATCATGGTGACGCAAAGCGAGAGCCCACGCTTCAATACCGAGGTTTTCCGCGAAATCTTCGATTGCTACCGTGGCATCTATGGCCAGGACAAGGTGTCTTGCTACCTCGCCTATATCCCGACCTACCCCAGCGGTATGTGGAGCTTCAGCTTCTCGTGCAAAGGCAATCAGCATCCGCTGAACGGCTTTGACCACGCCAAGGCAGAGGCATTTGCGACCGCCAACGACCTCAAGTACTACAACGGCGACATCCACAAGGCTGCGTTTGCGCTGCCTGGATTCGTGAAGACGCTGCTCCACAAACCTGCTTGATCCATGTCCAAGATCGACAAGATTGAGGGCTTCAACCCCAACGGGGCTGGAGACACCTCGGGCAAGATCTTCGGGTTGCCGTTTTCGGTGGACGATGCCGATGTGGTGGTGCTGCCTGTGCCGTGGGATGTGACGGTTTCCTATGGAGCCGGCACGGCCTACGGGCCCGAGGCCGTGCTGGGCGCATCCCCGCAGCTCGATCTGTACGACGAGGACTTGGGCAGCATCTGGCATTGTGGCATCGCCATGTTGCCCATCGATGAGGCCCTGCAGGCGCGCAGTGAGGCGTTGCGTGCCATGGCCGAGCCGATCATTCGCATGAATGAGGAAGGCTTGGATCCGCTGGCGAACGCGACGACGGCTGCTCAGCTCGCCGAAATCAATGCAGGTTGTGCCGCGATGTGTGATTGGGTGGAGCGTGAGTCGGCTGCGATCATGGCCCAGGGCAAAAAAGTGGCGCTGCTCGGCGGCGATCACAGCACTCCCTTGGGACTCATGCGGGCGCTGGCCAAGCGCCACGGGAGCTTTGGGATCTTGCAGATCGACGCGCACATGGACTTGCGCGAGGCCTACGAGGGATTCAAGTATTCCCACGCGAGCATCATGTACAACGCATTGCAGGAGGTGCCCGAGGTGGCGCGACTGGTGCAGGTGGGTGTGCGCGACATGTGTGAGGAGGAAATCTCCCGCTCCAATGCCGCTGCGCCACGGGTGAGATACTTCAGCGACCGCAGCCTGCAGAAAGCCGCCTTTTTGGGGCAATCGTGGGCCAAGAC
>JANMIM010001274.1:0-3000 GCA_031375795.1 Bacteroidota bacterium | reverse complement strand
CAAAACCGCCGATTCAGGAATGAATCGGCGGTTTTGCATTTGGGGCATTTTCGGCTTTCGGAAACGGTGGATGATGGGTGCCAATAAAAAATCAACATAACAGTGTGTTGAAAATCATGAAAAATTTTTGTGGGAATCCTGGTTTTCGACTTGATTTTGACCCGGCAAAATCGTTAGATTTGAGATGCAAGGTTTTACACGCGGCGTCAACGAGGCAAGACAAAGTCTGCCCACGACACGCACCGAGATTCAATCGATGAACGACACAGGCACCCGCCGCACACGACGGTGCTGAATAGGACACAAAGATTTTTAGAGAGGAATGCTAAATGGCATTCAGGGGCCCCGACCTTCTCTGTCGGGGTTCTGTTTTTCTCGGGGGGGGGGCGGCGATAGGTAACGTCCAAAACTCGCTTAGGAGACAGAAAACAAATGCGATTCATCTTCAAAATTTGAGAAGTGCATTCGGAAAATTTCTATGATCGCAGCTACAATCCCTAGCAACAATCTTGCGCTTTTGCATTTGACAATTCAACGATTCCTGATTTACTTCACTACAACATGAAGAAAATCGGATTCTTAATTGCACTGCTTTTCAGTATTCACATTGCCAAAGGACAATCACTCGAGTATGCCTGGCATGGCGCCGGTTCAAAATTGGATTACCAGCTCATTTGCAAGCAAGCAGGACAGTTTTATATCTCATCAAGGATTTTTATATCCAACCTTCAAACGATCGATTTGGATCCTACCTCGGGGACAGATATCTATAGCGCAAATGGCAACCATGCCTGGGCAATCACAGCTTTGGACATCAACGGCAACTACTTATGGACAAGCGAGATCGTCACTGACGGCTCAGCGGGTATTTTTTCACTCATTCCAAACCCCTACGAGCCAGGTGTGATCGCCTCGGGTTATGCGGATACAGCAGGTTTGGATTTCGATCCTTCGCCCCTGCGAGCTGGCGCATATGGCGACTACGCAACATTGTGCTATGTCGCCTTTTACGATCCAAGCGGCGCCTATTTGGGACATTTTGAGTACCCATACGCTGTCAATGTTTCCACCGGCCCTGGGTTTACGATTAACAAGATTGCCAGCATCGGAACAGATTATCTGCTCATGACCGGAGTTGTCTTTGGGAAGACAGACCTCGACTTTTCGATAGGTGTCGATACGGTGGACGGTGGTGCCAATGGCCTTCAGTACATGGTGGCCATGAACTTGCGAACAGGCCAGTATGCCTGGTCCAAACCAATTGTTGGAGGAAACCAAACTGACTTTTCAATCAGGTCCATGGACGATGATGCCGACCAACTCTCGATTCTCGCAGAAGTAATTGGTGATTCCATTTACTTGGATCCATCTGACCTGAACCATTTAGTGGACTTGCGCGACAATGGATACACCTCTCTCGTTCTTTATCAAATTGATACACTGGGTCGATATGTCAAAGGGGGAGCGATTGAAGCCGTTCACTCTACAATCTACCCTTATGGGCTAAGTGTGGATGAACTCGGCAATACCTATCTCTTGGCTGCCACCTACGATGTGGATTCCATCAACTTTGGCAACAATGGCAATCCCGACTGTCATGTGATAGACTTTGATCATAGTTAAGAGCTCATTACGAAATTTCAACAGAACAATGCACGACAATGGACGAGAAGCTTCCATTCCAATTGGGACGGCAGCGGTGGGGTGCACTTTTTTGGAATCGACGCCTCAGATGGGTTTGTGCAATTGACAGGAGGCCTGGTTTACGCGCTCGTTTTTGTCTCCGACAACACAAGCCAGCAGATTGCCATTCCTGACTCAGATGAATATGTGCGCGTCTTGGTTTGTTTGCATGAAAATGGCGGTTTGGCAGCCGCCAACATCGATGATTTGATCCACCCGGAGCTCCCAATCCAGCTCTCTCAAGCCCTAGGTATCGTCTCGGGTTCCGACGGATCATCCTATTCCATCGGCTATTACCGTGGTGAAGTTGATTTTGATCCATTGGCGGGTTTTGCAAGCAGTCTAGCGTTTGATACGACGTCGACGATTGGAGGTTCATTCATCATCAAATACGAGCTCAATGGCTTTGTCGCGATCCATTCCCCTGCCGCTACACACCCCATTACAGTTTACCCCAACCCCACGTCTGGAAAGGTAAATCTGGTATCAGACGCCGAAATACTATCCTCCGAAGTGCTCGACATGGCTGGTAAGACCATGACCAGGGAAAGCTACGTGCGAAATTCGATGGCTGAAATCAATCTGATGGATTTGCCCAACGGCATTTATATGGTTCGAATTCAGGATGAGAATGGAATGAAAATCCTGAGAGTCATTAAGCAGTAAGATTTGATTGACTTTGGATTTCCGTCGGGGAAATCACAGCAGTGCAAAAATGCTCGGGCGAAACAGTCCAGCGTTTTTGCACTGTTTGTTTCGAGCCTTCTGTATTGAGGCCAGTAATTCTATTCCGAACGGAAATCAGGTTCTCGTAGGAGGCTATTCACGGGCCATGTGCGCCCCCTCACAACGGCTTGAACTGCTCAAACGTCTCGCGGCAGTTGCGGCAATGGTGCACAGCCCGGCAGGCCGTCGGGCCGAATGCGTTCATCATGAAGGTATTGTTGCTGCTGCATTTGGGGCACATGGCGTTTTGCAGCACTTCCAGCGTGAGCATGCCGTCAAATGCGGGCGGCGGCGACAGGCCAAAGTCCTTGAGCAATTGCCTTCCCCTCGGGCTGATGAGGTTGGTGCTCCAAGGCTCGTTGTACATCACGTCGACGCGGGTCTGCGCCACGCCGTGGGCCGTGAGCACCTGCACGATGTTTTCCTTCATGTGGTTGATCGCCGGGCAACCTGCGAAAGTCGGTGTGAGTTGCACGACCACCAAGCCATCGGTTTGGATGATCACGTCCCTTATCACGCCGAGTTCCACGACTGAGATCACGGGGATCTCAGGATCCTTGACCTCCTCGAGGGCTGCATAAATCTCAGCCT
>JANMIM010001273.1:0-4503 GCA_031375795.1 Bacteroidota bacterium | reverse complement strand
GTCTTGGGCCTCCTGCAACACGCGCTCATTGAACTGCAGCCAGCTCAGCTCGCGGTTGTGGTACAATTGTGGATCTCTTAAGTTCATAGCCATGAAGACAGCGTCTGATTTCTAGGTAGCGAATTTAGGTGCGAGGGACGGCACATACAAGGTAGCTGCATGAGATCATGGATTTGGCAGCTTTTTTTGGTCAAACACCTGCGCGACGAGGTAGTCGTGCAGGGAGGCGGCCATGCGCGCATGAGCCGCTGCATTGGGGTGTCCATTGCCGGGCAGTATGCGCAGGGCAGGATCGTCGAGGTCTTGGCTGATGTCGATGGTGGGCACGTGGTCCATCGCGAAGACCTTGAGTTTTTCATGCGTGTCTGGGTGGCGGTAGATGCCTGCCATCACGAAGTGGGCACCCACGTCGTGGCTGGCATCCACCATGCGCTGGATCAGCACCTCGGTCACGGCCTTGCTCCGCAAGCCGTCCTCCTCGCTGCGGTTCCAGCGTTCCTCGATCAGGGAAGCGAGGGCGAGCATGCGCTGGAATGGGAAGGGATGGTAGCCGATCTTGCCGTAGTGGACGTGCAGGGAGTCCTGTGCATCGAGCCGTGCATAGGGATATTGGAGGTCGTCGGCGATGCGCTGCCCATGCAGGGCCTTGTGCCAGTAGCGGTTGGCGGTATTGCGCTGGTCGTGAAAGCCGCCGTAGCCGAGCACAACGGCAAATGGCTTTTTGCCACGGGCAAGCAGGTCTTGCAGCAGCAAATAATTTTGCAAGGTGCCATAGCCATCCATCCCGTAGTTGCGAATCCTGTAGCTGGGCATGCGTTGCTGGAGAATGGCCGGATAGTTTTCGGCATCGCCGACACCATAGCCGTGTGTGAAGGAGCAGCCGAGCATCCAGATTTCAGGCAGGGAGTCTTGGTCCAGGCTGTCTGGGCCGGTCTTGCGCCAGCCCTCGGCATCGTGGCTCACATGGAAGCGCAGGCTGTCATTGAGCAAGAGGTCAAATTCGCCTGGCTTGCCCTTGTAACCGAGCAGCGAATCGTCTTGGTAAAATCGCCCGGCAGGCGTCACCTCGATCGACTGAACCACTTCCTTGTAGGGTCGGTAGCCCATCATGCGGGCCGTGATTTCCCCAGCCGCCACCAGCACGAGCAGCAGCCCGATCACATAAGCCACGCGTGAAAGCAACGCGCGCAGTGAAAATTTCTTTTTGGATGTGGGCGTCAATGCCGTGGCTGTTGTCTCAAAGGACGTGGATCACTGCTCATCGGATTTTTCTCCGCTTTCCTTCAAGGGATCGGATTCGACGCTTTTGGTCTTTTTTTCCTTGGGGGCCTTCTGGGGAGCGTCTGATTTTTCTGGCGCGGGCTGCATCTTGAACCAGGCATTGTACATCTGCACGATCTCTTGGATGTTGGCATACATGAGCTCCTTGTGCTTGATGCGGTCTGCCAACTCAGGGAAATCACTGAAATACTGGCGCATCTGCACCTTGAAATTGGCCTCGTCCTTGTTCACGCGCAACGGCATCACCATGCCCTTTTCATGCAGGTAGTAGCCGACGTGGTCGCTGCCAAATAGTCCCTTGCCATCGTAGCGCAGCAGGCGCACCTGCCCCTCCTCGACCACGAGCAAGAAATCCTTGACCCTTTCGGGAAAATTGGCACGCAGGACCTCGACCTCGTGCTCCTCATATTTCTCATCCTTGCGCTCAAATGCAAGCACTTGACGCCGTGAGTAGATGCGCTCGGGCGCATTCTTGGATTCCTTGTAGGACCATGTGATGCCGCCCTGCTCAGCCACCAGGCCGACAAGCGTGTCGCCGTCGGTGGTCACAAGTTTGCCGGGGAGGAAGACTTGTGCCTCCAAACCCAAGGCCAAAAGCAGGAATATCAAGACTAGGGTGTATCGCATTGGACCAAATTAGTAAATTTCAATGAATTCAATCCTCCACCCAGTAGGTGTAGTCATAAAACTCAAACAATCGTTTGCCATCCCCATAGTCGAGCTGGGTTTCCACGAGCTTGCCGTGGTCATCGTATTTGTTTTTGCGAGAGACGACGGTCTCGTCCCGCACGAAGTGCTGCCAATCGGGATTGCTGCGCACCTCTTCGAGCCAGCCCCTGGGATCATAGACATAGGTGGTCTCGAGCCGGGGAGCTTGGTCGCCCGGACCGTAATTGCTTTCCTTGACGACACGGCCTTGGGCATCGATGAGGAATTCGTCGCGGTTCAGGACTTGCTCGCCGACGCGTGTGGTGACCTTGATCTCCTTTTCTGAGGTGTTGTAATCTTTTATGAGGTTGCAGGTGGGCTTGCCGGCGAGGCTGTACACCGCCTCGGTGGTGAGCCGACCCAAGACGTCGCGTGCATAGGCCACGCTGTCGACCGCGTTGGTCGCCGATGCACCGACCAGGTAGCTGGTGACCGACTGCAGCCGCAAGGCGGGATCGTATCGCAGCACCCTGCGGTTGGTTTGGATGAGCTTGGTGCTGTCGGCGAAATTGGTGTTGAAGTGGCGCTGCTCGTCAGACACGAGCAGCTTGTGGTCATTGTGGCTGCGCACGGTTTCGGTCACCACGGTCTTGCCCTCATTGACATACCACACCGACCGGTAGGCGAGCCCCTCTTGGTTGTAATACGATTGGCGCACCATGTTGCGGGCCAATCGAATGCGGTTGCCATGGCCAGCCATCACGGCGGGATTGTCTACGCGGGTTTCATAGACAGACACGATTTTCACGCCGTCGGATTGGCAGAGTGGCGCGGGAAAATAGTCGTATTGCGGCACCTGGGCAGCGGCCATGCCGCAACCAAAGAAAAGAAGGCACCATGTGAGTTTTTTGATCATGCTGCGTTTGCTGAGCAATAGTGATACCAATGTTTGAAGTTAGGCAGGGATTGGCGTTTGTGCAACCCTCTGCTGGGCTGGCTAGGACAATCACATGAAACTTGCGAGCGGCTCCGACGCGTCGGAGAACGCTCTTGCTGCCCGGGCCTCTGGCCCGATATTGAGATTCTTACGCCAGTGGACGATTCAACGGCTCCCGATTTCCGATCCCCGAGCATCTGGACTTGCGGCACGGACTGCAATTTGTGCTGATACGTTTCTTTTGGTGGGATGTACAAAAAAGTCAGATGTGTTCGTTGTGCCTCCCAAAAATCATGCGGAGGGCTGACGAACCGCTGATCTCCTCCGTATGCTCGACAGCACAAATCCACCAGATTTGTTTTTTTCGCCTTAAACTTGTAAACTGGTATGACCTCCTAGGCATGATCTTGGCATGAATTTTCAGCGCACCCTATTTGTAGCCTCTTTGATGCTGGCCCTGTGCGGTTGCATCGAGCGCACGCCTCGGCCGGAGCCGCCGGTCGGGCAACACGTGTATGGTGATGCCGGCAATGAGGCTGCGGGTGGCATCTTGGCCCTCCCGAATGATCGTTTTTTGCTGGTCGGCGCCAGCCAATATGACGACGAGGCTGACTACGACCTCTACTTGGTCGTGATCGACCGAGCGGGCGAGGAAATCACGTCGCTGAAGCATGGCGAAAGGTTGAAAAACGAGATGGGTTGGAAGGCGACGCTGTGTGCAAACGGCGACATTGCCGTGCTCGGTACCGTGCGCACCCGCAATGTAGGCCCGTCTTCCTTGCAAGTCACCCTCCTGGATCCGGACCTCCACGTGAAATGGCAGACCGAAAACGTGCTGGCCAATGTGAACTCTGGCTTGTCCTTGCAAGGCGGGGATTTCTTTGAAGTCATGGGTGGTGGCTTCATCGGGAGTTTTGACACGGAATATTACCCATGCGTGGTGCGGTTTGACGCGCAAGGCAAGATCGTGAACGAGGATGTCTACAACGATTACAAAGGAAATCCATTGGCCCATCGCTTTTGCAAGGCTGCCGACAGCTCCTTTGTGTTGTTTTCCTCGGTCAGCAACTATTCGATCACCCAGAGCGTCGTGGCTTTGCGGTATGACAAGTATGGCAATTACCTCGGCACCAATGTGATCGGTGCCATCGCCGGCGGCAACAATGTTTCTGGAGCCATGGCCAAGCCAACGGGGGGTTTCGCATTGTTCCTGGCACCTTATGGCCAGAGCAACTATTCGATGGTGCTCTTGGCCGCGGATTTTGTGAGCGCGATGGTGATCGACGACATCGAGGATGGATCCTATTATTGCGAGATTTCTGAAATGAGCGATGGTAAACTACTGTTGACGGGCTACGATGGGTTTGTGAGCTACTACGGTGGGAGCAGCTTGTTCCGATACCGCCTCACCAACGCCATTGGCGCCACGAGGGAATCAGGATCCTTTGGGGGAGCATCGGTGCAATATTTGCGGGAGACGCTCACCACTTCGGATGGGCGGGCACTCATGCTGGGCGAGACCCAAAATTATGGCAAGGGGGGCACCGACCTATTTCTCGTGTTTTTCAGCGAATAATCAAGAAAGAACATCCACGATATGAAACGCATTGCATCTATCACCTTTGGTTTCTTGCTTT
>JANMIM010001270.1:0-1328 GCA_031375795.1 Bacteroidota bacterium | reverse complement strand
GCGTCTTGCTGGACTTGGGCCTGCCCGACGGCAGCGGTTTTGAGGTGCTCGACGCGCTCAAGCGCCTGCGCAAAACCGAGGGGATCATCATCGTCTCGGCCCGGGAAACCTTGGAGACACGCATTGAGGGCCTGCAACTGGGCGCCGACGACTACCTCACGAAGCCCTTTCACCTCGCCGAGCTACTCGTGCGCATACAAGCACTCGTGCGCCGCAAGCAGTTCTCCGGTCAAAATATCCTTGCATTCCAAGAAATCCAGATCGACTTGCTCACGAAATCGGCAAGTGTACACGGCCGGGAACTCGACCTTACACGCCGCGAATTTGACCTATTGCTTTTCCTCGTGGGCAATGACAAAAAGGTCCTGTCCAAGGGCGCCATCGCCGAGCACCTCTCGGGCGACCTGGCCGACATGCTCGACAACCACGACTTTGTCTATACCCACATCAAAAACCTCAAGAAAAAGTTGGCGGAGGCAGGTTGCAATGACTACATCAAAACCATCTATGGGCTTGGATACAGGTGGCAAAATGGCTAATCGGCTTCTCACGCAGTCCTTGCGGGCACACATGCTGGTCTCAGCCATCGTGCTGCTGCTCACCGCGCCCCTATTTTATTGGATCACCGACAAGCTCGCCATCGAGGATGCCGACGAGGCACTGCAATTGTACAAAAAGGAATTTTGGGCCTATACCCAGCCGAGCTTGAAGCAAGACGAGATTCCTACCTACAACCGCATCAACCGCGATCTGCACCTGTTTGCAGCGACGGGGCAGACCCAGCGAGACACCGTCTACGGGCAATTTTTCTACGACGTGCTAGACGATGAAAATGAGCCCTACCGTGTCCTGAAGACGGCTGTGCAGGTCGAGGGGGGAGAATATGTGTTTGCTGCGCGGATGAACCTGATCGAATCTGAGGACTTTCGCTCCAGCATCGGATTGCTGTTTCTCGTGGTGATCGCCTGCACGCTCAGCAGCATGTACCTGATCACGCTCTGGCAGTCGCGTCGGCTCTGGAGACCATTTTATGAGACCTTGGCGTTTCTGGAGGCCTTTGAAATCGACAAGCAGCACCTGCTCGACGCCGACGCCTCGGGCATCGCGGAGTTTGACCGGCTCAACCAGTCGATCGGCAGGCTGGTGGAGAAAAACCGATCCATCTTTGCCGCCCAGCGCGAATTTGTGGACAATGCTGCCCATGAATTGCAAACTCCGCTTGCGATTCTGCAGACCAAGATCGACACGATGATGCAGCGCCCCGACCTCACCGAGGACCAAGGCGAAATGCTGCAAACACTCGACGCGTCGGTCGCCCGCCTGCTGCG
>JANMIM010001266.1:0-3662 GCA_031375795.1 Bacteroidota bacterium | reverse complement strand
CGGCGGTGCCGAATCTATTAAAGCTCAGGAAATCGTTGCCAAGGCCGCCCGACAGGACATCACCGCTGTTGTTGATTGACTGTATAGTATTATTTTGACTATCTCCGGTCAGTGTATCGTTGAAGGGAGAATCGTATAGATCCTTGACGTTGATGATAGTATCGATCCCGGCACCGCCGGTGTTCTGCGGACCGGTGATCCGAAGATCGACGGTTACAGCCGACGTGGCGTCGAAATAGTAGACATAATTCCCGCCTGCACCACCGTCGATATAGTCATCACCGACGCCTGGGCTTATCGCTTCGTAGCCGGCCCCGCCGATGATCGTTTCATTGACCGAGCCTGTGTTGATCTGGCTAGAATTTGCGATGGATCCCGTCGCGACATAGTCGTTCCCGCTACCGGTATAGACCTGTATCGACTCGATGTTGGTGATAGAGCCGCTTGCAACCCCGTTCATCGTGATCGTATTGACCGCGCTGGGATTGGCGTTGTTGTACAGGTGAACGCCCTCCATGAGTTCGTTCACGATCAGCAGATCATTGTAGACGTAGATCTTTCCGGGGTTTTGCAGGGCCCTCGGGGCCTCCATCGCAAATGTCGTGGAGCGCCAAGTCGCCGCGTCGGTGTAGACGGGGATGTTGGCGGTGTAAATGTGCACGGTTTTGTCGCTGCAAGCGCTGGCGACGACTGTCAAGAGGAGCAAGAGCGGAAACAGGAATTTCAAACGTTGCATGTTCAAATTTTACTATTTTTTACGAGAATGATACCTGGTTGATGTCGATTTCCCCCAAAGGGTTGGAATGCGATTCAGTTTTTTTTGAGAAAATGCTTCCCCTGACGCTGCGACACCTAGGCTGCGGTTGCAGAGATGCGCCCATAAGTGCTCCCGGTACGAACTCAGCGATGAAAGCTAGGGCAATCAAATGAAAGTCAGGCAAGCATGAAACGATGAAAGCGATGCCATCGCCCTTGGTCCAAGACAATTTTCGCAAGAGGCTCATGTCGAATGGTACTGCGACATCCCCTCAGGCTGCAAGTCGCTCTTATCCGATGCCCTGTGGCGAATACAATTGCGTTTGGATGCCTTGGGTAATATTCATAACTTGTAGCAGCTTAGCCCTACGTCTATGTCCATCGTTCGCTCCTCCATCGCCAGGCATTTGATATGCCTCATTGCCCTTCAATTCATCGCAATCGGCTTCGCCGAGGCACAGCCTTTTGTCGACGCCTGCTTCACAGGTCCGACCGTAGGTACGAGCTTTGCGGCCAATGCCAACATCAGCAACAACAACGCCGATCTGATACGTTGGACCGGCGCAAGCTGGACGGGCGCTTGGCCAGGGGCAAATATTGTCATTGCTCCTCCCGGGGCCGTCGTGGGCACCCGGGCGATCTGGTCGGGAGACGGCTCCGTCTGGACGACAGGTGGCGAGGGATTTGGCCTGCGACTCACGACACCGATCGTCACAGGCACCACCTATACCTTTGCCTTTTACCGCATTTCGCATGGCACGGGTCAAAATGGGTCCTTTCGCCCGGTAATGTATACCAATACCTCGGGCACGTTTGGCACATCCTACGGCAACATCCCCACGGTCGGCACGGCTTGGTCCAATTCCAACATTTCATTTACCGCCATTGCCGCGAGTTCAGGACATACCTTCGTCTATTTTCACAACAGCGTCGGCTCGGGCATGTTCATGGGCTGCACGACCGTGATCTTGCCGATGGCCTTTTCTCAACTGCAGGCGATGCAGGTGGCCGATGAGGTGCAGTTGCAATGGCTGGTGCAGGACGAACGCGATTACCTCTGGCATGTCGTGGAGCGGTCTGAGGATGGGCAATCGTTTGCCGAGGTGGGACGCTTGCCATCGGTGCAGGCCGGCGAGGAAGGACACCTCTACAACCATGCCGACGGGGTCAGTGAGCTGCCCAATTATCAAGTGGTCTATTACCGCATTCGATCCATCGACATGGAGGGCAAGGAGGCGATGAGTCCGGTGGTGATGACGCGGCTCGGCGGCGACCTGGATTTTGAAACACGCGTGTTCCCCAATCCTGTGACCCGATCAGAGGTGGCGACGGTGGAATTTTATGCCGCAGCAAATGGCGTCGCCCACTTTGAGATCACCGATATGCAGGGCCGCCAAATCCGGCAAGGTCAATGGCCCGTCACTGCAGCACGCAATTTGCAACAAATTGATTGCAAGGACTTGCCGCGAGGAACCTACTTCCTACACATTGGCACTGGAACGCATCAATCCAAGGTAAAATTGCTCCTGCAATAGGCTGGTCGGCTTACTTCAACACTACCTGCAGACCCGCTTGAAAGCTGGGCCAAAACGCCTTGGAGGAATACAAATTGGTTTCCGATTGGGCAAAATAGCGGGCGACCGAGCCCTGCGCAAATGCACTTACGCGGTTGAAAAGCTTCTGACGCAGGCCGATTGCGAGATTTACATTTGCTTGACCACCCAGAGAAACGTCTTCGGTCTCCCGAGTGCTTGCCAAGCCGACAGTCTCCGTCCTCCAGTCGACGCGTTTGCCAAGCCCAAAGTCATATTGCAGGCCCGCTGTCGTGAACATGGCGAGCGTAGGTAGCCTGCGGCTCAAGCCAAAACGGTAGGAGACATTGCTCGTCAGGCCGAGGTATTGGCGGGTGATGTCGAGGCGCTCTGTCGAGGTTTCAGATTTTGACTCGAGATAGCTCTGCATGTGGGTATAGGCCAGGCCGGCACCCCATAGCAGACCGCGCGGATAGGCACGTTGCAAGGATCCGCCCAGTACCAAGGGCGTCAGGTAATTCTCCTCTGTGTCATACCGAATCGAAGCGATCGTCAAATCTCCGACACTAGGTATGCCCATGGGTACGTCAGCTCTTTCAAAACTCACATTTTCTGCGGCCATTGCGCCAGTAGACAGGCTCGTGCCTGCTTGCGCGATCCAACTGGGGCTTGCACGGCGAGAGACATACATTGCGGCATACATTTCTCGCTCGTTTTGGCGCTGCTGCTCGGCCTTTTGCTCCATTTCTGCCAAGACCGTGAAAGTCGTGCGGTGGCTGATGTCATCGGGGAAATCACCGATCCTGCGTGGGCGGCGTTCATCCAGCGACTCAGGCAGGGGCCTGCGATCTGCCACGGAGGGTCGAGGGTCACCACCGGTGTTCAGGACTTGCGTGACGGCATTGCTTTTCACAGGCATCGGCATGAGGTTGTCGCTCGGCCTATGGCGCTGTGGCTCTGGTGTAGCCGTCTTGGAGGCAGCTCCATTGGTGGATGTGGGTGCTGCGGCAGGATTGGAGTTGGTGCCGGCGATGAAGCCCGCTGGTCGGTGACCCATGGACGAATCGGCACGGCTTTCGCTCCTCGCCAAGCCCCGGCCGGTGAAATCGGGCGTGTATGAAGGCGCTCCAAATTGGAACAAGAGGATCAAGGCGACGGCGGCAGCGATGCCCGCAGCCGAAGTCCACAAAATGATGCGGCCATAGGCGACCGGATGGAGTTGGGCGGAGATGCGGTTCCAAACCTTGGGTTTGGGCATCCAGGTAAATGCCCAAAACATGGCGCCGAGCGGCTTGTCGCTCGGCTGTGCTGCGATTCGGTCCCAAACCTCGTCGCTGGGGACATGGCTGTAGTCCTCAAACTTGTCCCCAAGAC
>JANMIM010001247.1:0-3196 GCA_031375795.1 Bacteroidota bacterium | reverse complement strand
TGCCACCGCGTCCAAAACTCGGTGATGCTTGCGGCGCTGTAGGGGATGTTGAAATTCTCAGGGAATTTGAAGCCCATCATGCGCGCCAGGCCGATCGCCATGTCTGAATAGCCCGCAAAGTCGTGGTAGACCACAAAGGCAAAGCCGGTGGCGCCGATCCAGCACAGCGCAAAGTCGAGCTGCGCGTGTGGCAGGGCATAGATCTTGTGGATCTGCATGGCGATCGTGTCGGCAATCAGGACCTTGCGGCCCAGGCCGATCGCAAACCGGATCAAACCGCTGAGCCGATACGAAATGTTTTCATTGGCACTGCGGTCATGCAACTGGTCTGCCATGTCGCGGTATCGCAAGAGTGGCCCGGCAACGAGGTGCGGAAACATGCCCACGAGCAAAAAATAATCCAGCGGGTTCTTCAAGGGCGGTTTCTCACCCCGCCGCACATCGATCAAATAACTCAGTTGCTGAAATGTAAAAAATGAAATCCCCAGCGGCAGGGCCACCGCTGTCCAGCCCACTTCGTGCATGCCTAAGCGACCGAGCACGGCATTGGTATTCTCCACAAAGAAGTTGGCGTATTTGAAATAGAGCAAAAGGCCCAGGTTGTACACCACCGCCAGTGCTAGCCACCGCCCTGCATGCTTGTCGCGCTTGCCGATCTGCAAGGCCACGAGGTAATCCAGGGTCGCGATGCCCAGCAAGACAAAGACAAATTTGGGCGCGCCCCAGGCATAAAACAGCAGGCTGCCCAGCAGGGCGACCAGGTTGCGCAACTTTTGGGGCGTGACAAGGTAGACCGCCAGGAATACGGGAAGGAAATACAGCAGGAAGAGGTTGCTGGCGAATACCATGACATTCCGAAGATAGTGGATTTTGCAACCGGCAGCAGTTGCGGTCCAAAAATTCTCTCTTGCCGATGCTGGTCCGCCCGTGCCAAAGCCAGCGCTTTTTTTCGCATATTGCTGATTGATCCAAGCGTATGAGAAGCCAACTTTTGATTTTGTTTGCCCTGGTCGTTGCATGCCACTGCTCCGTGCCGGCCCAGGCATTGCCCCCCAACATGTATGCCGACACGGCCCATGCGCCATTCCTGCATGGTGTGGCCTCCTTTGACCCGACGGCAGACCATGTACTGCTCTGGACCAAGGTCGACCCAGGCCCGAGCAGCTCCCCGATCACACTCACTTGGGAGGTGTTTGCAGACGCTGCCCTCGCCACCCTGGTGTCGAGCGGCACGGCAGTCGCCGACCAGCCCACCTACTGGACCGCGCACTTCGACGTGAGCCTGCCCCAGCCAGGTACCTTTTATTGGTACCGCTGGAAGGACAGCCAAGGCCGCATGAGCGCTGTGGGCCGCACCAAGACTGCCGCCACCGGGGCCGTGAACCAGGTGAGGCTGGCCGTGCTGAGTTGCAGCAGCATTTTTTCAGGTTATTTTAATGCCTACCGCCGCGTCGGCGAGCGCGAAGACCTGGACCTCGTCGTGCACCTGGGCGACTACATCTACGATTTTGTCGACGCCGACGAGCAGGTGCGCGTGCCGGTGCCCGCGCCCGTGGACCCGCAGGCACTCGCCGAGTGGCGCGAGCGGCATGCCTACTACCTGCTCGACCCCGACCTGCGCCTCGCGCGCCAGATGCACCCATGGACGGTGATCTGGGACAACCACGACACCGACGGCGACTCGCCCCAGCATGTCGCAGATTCCAAGCAAGCCTTTCTCGAATATGTGCCGATGCGCCTGCAAAACCCGCTCAACCAAGACATGATTTACCGCCGCCTCGCCTACGGCGACCTGCTCGACATCCTGCTCGTGGACGCGACGACGCTGCGCGACGTCGACACCCTCCCTGGCGGCGAGTTGTCCATCATGGGCGACGCCCAGTGGGCCTGGTTGTCGCAGGAGCTCACGGCGTCGAGCGCGCGCTGGCGCGTGCTCGGGCAGGAGCGCATGATGGGCCGGTTTTCCACCGCAGGGCTGGGCACCCTCATCAGCTACGGCGACGGTCCCGTCGCCGACTCCGGTGCCTGGGACGGCTACAACGGCGAACGCGTGCGTCTGCTGAGCTACCTCGACCAAGGCGGCATCGACAACAATGTGATCCTGAGTGGCGACATCCACACCTCCTTCCTTTGCGACCTCCCCATCGACTACGCGAGCTACAATTCCCAGACCGGGGCAGGCTCTGCTGCCGTGGAATTCCTGCCCACGAGCGTCACCCGTGGCAATTTTGATGAGCAGGTGGTGACGGGATTCTTGGCGACCCTCGTCGCAGGCGCCATCTCCCTCGCCAATTCCCATCATGTCTATTCGGAATTGACGAGCCATGGCTACGGGATTTTGGACATCCGGCCCGACACCGTGACGGCCGAGTTTTGGTATTCGCCGATCTTGCAAGTGAGTGCCACCGAATCCTTTGCGACGGGATACCGCTGCCTGTCGGGCGAGAACCATTGGCAGCGGTCGGCGATCTCCTCGCCCACGACCTTGCTGGCTGGAAATGAGGAGGCAAATGCAACATTCCCCTTGAACGCCGAAGTCTTTCCCAATCCTGCCGGGAGCCGCATTACGCTGTCACTCGCAGGGTTGCGGCGTCAAGTCGTGGAGGTGGCGCTGGTCGAGTTGGCGACGGGCAGGGTGCTGGAGACCCGCAACGTGGTCGTAGCGGCTGGCGAAGGCTTGGAAACCCATTGGGATTTGGAGCAATATGCGAGCGGAGCCTATGGGCTGCGGTTAAAAACCAAGGATCAAAGCCGGACCTTGACTTTGCAGCATGTGCGCTGAGCGCTGCGTTGTGGGAGGCTTGAACCGCTATTCACCTAATTTAGATTTTGAAAAATGATTTGGGGAATCGTCATTGGGGTCATCTGGATGCTGATGAAGGTCGGCACCATGGTAGGGAAGCCGCCAGTGTGGGTGTATAAATGGTTCAGCCCCAAGGGAACAAACAGCGAGGAGAAATTCAAGAAGCGGGTCATCGCCGCGCTTTCCAAAAGAGCGAGCTTCAGTTCGCTATGGTTGCTCAGGCCCTTGATTTGGATGATGCTCCCCTTGGTGTTGTGCGTGTTGTTCAAGGATACCGAATACCTGCTCGAGTTTTTGTTGGGCCTCATCGTCGCCTACGCTTGGTCGGCGATTTTTTGCATCGTCGCTGGTGTGTTCAAGCCCTCGCAAAGGCAGGTGACCATCTTTGCAGCC
>JANMIM010001230.1:0-3582 GCA_031375795.1 Bacteroidota bacterium | reverse complement strand
ACCGGAAATGCCGATGGCGACATACAACAGCAGCTTTTGTGGATCCAGCTTTTGGGGGTCCAACTTCATCCGACCCAGCAAAGCCATTAGCCCAAATACCAAGGCAATCAAAAATCCCAGCGAGGGCACAAATACAAATCGCTCGCCCATCGTCGTGCCGATCGAGATCACGAGGTTGGAGGTGATGGAGAAGCTCAGGTAATAAAACAGCAGTCCATAACCGATCGGCTTGTTTTTGAGGCCCAGGTAAATGCCGGTGCCGATCAGCCCGAGATTGACCAGCAGGCTCAGGATCACCACGGGATTCCCCCAGTGGGTGATCGGAATCTGGTTGAAGTAATAGTCGTGGCTCAGGTCGACCGGAGCCAGCAACTTCACCAGATACATGCCCCAGGTCTGCATCACGGTGGCTGCACGGTCTGCAGCTGATGCACCGATGAACGGATCATTGAGAATCTCGGTGCCTTGCTCGGTGGTGACACCTCCGCCGAATCCCAGTACGCTGAACCGCAAGGTGAGGTAGAGTCCGGTGGCTGCCAGCACAGCGACCGATGCCAATGTCAATGAGGTGAACGACTCCTTGCGACGGAAAAACCACAAGCTGATCGGCAGGATCAACACAAATGGGAGGGGAGTCTCCTTGGAAAGCAGCCCCAGAAAAAATGAGAAGAAGGAAATGAGCAACCAAAAGATGGAATCGGTGTCGACATATTTGAAGGCGGCATACATGGCGCCGACCAAAAAGAGCATGGCCATGAGTTCGTCGCGGCCTTTGATGTTGGCGACGACCTCTGTGTGGATCGGGTGTACCAAAAAGAGCGCCGTCACGATGAAAGGGATGCCCAACCACCACTTTTGCGGGTCTTTTTCGGGAAACAATAGCCGCAGGAAGGCAAATACCACGATCCCCAGCAGGCCATACAGGAGCACGTTGATGAAGTGCGAGAGTTGTGGCTTGTTCTTGGAAAAGGACCACTCCACTGCAAATGTCGCGATGGAGAGCGGCCGGTACCTGCCACCCTCGACCAAGTCCTTCTTCTTGCCAAAGAAGCCTTCAAATGCATCGGTCGTGAAGATCTTGTAGAGCCCCTTGACGCCTTGCTTGGTGTAGATGTTGTCGGTGATGACGATCGAGTCGTCGAGCGCATATTGATGCCCGACAGTATTGGCATACAGCAAGGTTGCCAGCAAAAAAAGCACCACATACGGGAGGAAGCTGGTGCTAGGACCAGAGGTCGGGGGAATTGCTGCGGCTTGCGGCTTGGGGCTGCTGGGACCGCTGTTCTTTTTGGAGCTCATGCAAGTAGGTGATCACCGAGTAGATGTCTAGGGGCGAAGGAAGGGGCTACCATTTGGCGAATGATTCATTTTGGTTTGGAATTCACCCTTTGGCCCTTCACGGTACGCAACGAGGCGGCAGAGGTATAGCGTTTCTTCTGACGGTAGAGCAAGATTACATCCTTGCTCTGCGGCTCCAACAAAAAAGTAATGTTGGCATACTGCACCTGCCCTTGCTGGCCGATCCACTTGTCGGCCTCGATCTGAAAAGCGCCCTTGGAATTCTTGAAAAACTGGAGAATCTTGCCGTCTCCCACCTCAAAACGAACCAGAAACTTACCGTTTTGCATGCCGGTGATCACACCCGGCGTACCCGCCCTGATCACGATTTCCATCACACGTTCGCCATCGACCATCACCAACTTGCCGCCGCTCTGGCTGATTTCAGATGTGCCCTCGGCGGTGCGCATGATGATGTCCTTGTCGTTGTAGATCTGCATCGAGCGTAGCGGGACCTTGTTGTCCACCAGTGCAAGCCTTGCCTTTTCCAAGAAGACCTCCTTGGGCTTGCAGCTCCAAGTCGTGAGGGTCAGCAACCCTAGGGCCATTGCCAGCATGCTGAGGGATGGAAGGCGTATTTCAGTCATTTCTCCGAGATTCTATTTTGCAAACATTAAAATTTGAATGGCAGCGTGGATTATTCTTCAACCTTCTCGGCAATCGAGTCGCCTTTCTCATAGTTGTATTGGATGCCCTTGACGCGCCTGCTTTGCTTGCTATCCCTGAATTTCTGGTAATTCTTCACCATGAGCAAGCAGTCGTTTCCCACACGCTCGATTTCGCAGTCGTCGCCGCCATACCTCACCGCCCCACGTCCGCGCACCCAGCGGTCGGCACCGATCTGGTAATGGTCGAATGCATTTTTGTAAAATCTGACCAGGTTGCTGTCGCCGACCTCGAAGCGCATGTAATAAAAGTTGCCGATGGCAGTGTCCAGGCGGCAGGGCGTGCCCCGCCGCACGCGAATGTCTTGCACCTTGATGCCTTCCAAGCTGGAAACGACGCCATTCTCCGTTTCGACCTTGTTGATCGTCGTCTTGCGCCGTATCAGGAACTCCTTGTCGTTGTAAAATTGAAGCTTGGTGGGATCGATTTTCGCACTGTCGACACGGGCGCGGTAATCCTGGGTATAAAACACCTTGGTCGCGCAGCCGCTGATTCCCAACCCCATGCCCACGAGCACAAGGTAGATGATACCCATGCTCGCCCAGCCCAACCTTGCACCGGCAACCTGTTGGCTGTCTTGCTTTTTCATATTCTGGTAAAAACTCATTTCAAACTCTTGGCCTCGATCGTGTCGCCCCGCCGCAAGTGGGCGATCAGAACCTTTCGAATTTAGAAAAAAAAATGATAGCCCAGTCTTGTCCGCGAATTTTAGAAGCTTCTTTTGTGAAGTGAAGCGGTTCCGGCAGCCGTTCATTCTCCTTTCGTCCGCTCGGCTTTCATCATCAGGATCGGAGCCTCGGCCATGCCCGTATCGACCGGATGCAGGGTGCCCATGAGGTCTGCCGTCATGCAGGTGTGCACGGGCAGGATCGCCAAGATGTCCCCGACGCGCACCTGCGCCATCAATGCCGAATTCAAGACAACGATGCCATGCTCCTGGGAAATGCTGCGCACATGGCACCCGTCGATCGGCGGGGTCCAGCCCTTGGCGGTCGGCAGGGCGATCTTGCCGTAGAAATTGCCGATTTGTGGGTCCACGAGGAAATCCTTGGCGAGGTGCACGCCACCGGCATGCACGACCACCTCTGAACGCGACGGATACACGGCCACCACGGGTGCTGCCAAGGAGACGCCGATTTGCCCGTAACCGCAGGAACCGATTTGCGCCTGCTGCACATCGTAAAATACAAAGTTGCCGGGCCAGAGCTCGTCGGCGCCCTCAAAGTCCGTGCCCAGGCTGCAACCCGGCGTGTCGCCAGTCGAGACCAGAAAGTCGCGTCGGCCCGTGGCGCGCAGTTGCGCAACCGCGTAGCGCAGCCGCGTGATGTCCTGCCCATGCGCGTTGAGCACCTGGGCCTCGCCCTGCGAGCGGTAGGTGTAGCCGGCATGCCCGAGCAGGCCTGCAAAGGTCATGTGCTGTGTGCCGTCGATCGCCGCGACGGCGGCGACAATGGCATCGGTGCGGTCCCATGCGATGCCCGACCGGCCGTCGCCCGTGTCGATTTCCACCCAGGCCTGCACCGACGCCTCCAAGCGGCCGTCCAACAAGGGCACGGCATCGGCATCGGAGACCAAGAC
>JANMIM010001205.1:0-5825 GCA_031375795.1 Bacteroidota bacterium | reverse complement strand
GCCGGCGCAGGCTGCGCAGGCGTGCCAGTCCCAAAAATCGTGGCTGCCACCAAGGCTGCCACCTCGTTTTCAGAGGCGCTGAGTTCCTGCTTCAGGTACTCAGGCTTGAAGTGCTTCTCCACAAATTTTGTGTCGAAGTGCCCCGAGACAAAGGCCTCGTGCTCCAGCACAAATTCGCAGAACCGCAGCGTCGTCTCGAAACCCACGATCTCAAACTCGCGGATGGCCCGCAGCATCTTGGCGATCGCCGTGGGGCGGTCGGCGGCGTGGGCGATGAGCTTGCCGATCATCGGGTCGTAATAGATCGGTATTTGCATGCCCTCCTCAAACCCGTCGTCGATGCGTATGCCATGGCCCTGTGGCCGCTTGTACACCTCCAACTTGCCGATGTCGGGCAAGAAATTGTTCATGGGATCCTCGGCATAGACCCTGATCTCGATGGCATGGCCGTGAATCTGGAGGTCTTCCTGGCGAATCGTGATGGCCTCGCCGCGTGCGATCTTGATCTGCTCCTTCACCAAATCCAGGCCCGTGATCATCTCCGTGACCGGGTGCTCGACCTGGAGACGGGTGTTCATTTCGAGGAAATAGAAGTTCAGGTTTTCATCGACCAAAAACTCGACGGTGCCGGCATTGTAATAATTGCAGGCGCGCGCCACTGCCACGGCGGCCTCGCCCATGCGCTTGCGCATCTCGGGCGTGAGCACGGCCGAGGGGGCCTCCTCGACCACCTTTTGGTGGCGGCGCTGCACCGAGCACTCCCGCTCAAAGAGGTACAGGATATTGCCATGGTGGTCGCCAAGCACCTGGATCTCCACGTGACGCGGAGAGCCCACGTATTTCTCGATGAACACAGCCCCGTCGCCAAAACTGCTCACGGCCTCGCTCACGGCGCGGTCCATCTGCTCCTCAAAATCCTCGAGGCGCTCGACGATGCGCATTCCCTTGCCCCCACCGCCGGCGCTGGCCTTGATGAGAATCGGAAAGCCGATCTGCTGGGCGATGGCCTTGGCGGCCGGGATGGCGCTGATGGCCTCGGCCGTGCCGGGGACAAGCGGCACATCAAAATCCTTGACCGCTGCCTTGGCGGCGAGCTTGCTGCCCATCACGTCCATCGACTCGGGGCTCGGGCCGATGAGGGTGATGCCTGCCTCGCCGACCTTGCGGGCAAATGCCGAATTCTCGCTCAAGAAGCCGTAGCCAGGGTGAATGCCGTCCACGCCGTGCTCCAAACACAAGGCAATGATCTTGTCGCCGAGCAAGTAACTCTGGTTGCTCGGGGCAGGGCCGATGCAATAGGCCTCGTCGGCAAAGCGCACATGAGGCGACTGCCGGTCGGCTTCGGAGTAGATGGCCACCGTGCGGATGCCCATTTCCTTCGCACTGCGCATCACGCGCAATGCGATTTCTCCACGGTTGGCGACAAGGATTTTTTTCATTTAGCGTCAATTTCCAATGGCCGCAAACATACGAAATTTTGAGGCTCGGGCGGGGAGGGGCAGATAAAAGTGGAAGGGCTATATGTCGGCAGAAAATACAATTCGCGGCGAAAGATTCGTGGTCGAAGAAGCATCGGGGTGTTGAAACCGCCGAAAAAGTCGGATGCGGGATTCGCTTGACGTTTCCTTGGGATCCTATGCCTTCCCCCCAAAAATTGACTTGCCATCCCCCCACCGTCCACTAATCAGCGCAGCCCACAGTGCCCAAGTGCAGTATTATTCCGTAGAGAAAGCTTAATTCGCAGGGTTGTACTAAAATTGGATGGGATGGCTGCACGAATGTATGGTCCGCGATGGACGGGTTTGAAGGTCGGGAGGGTGCTCACACTGGCGGTGTTTGTCTTGTTTGGATTTGCATGCGCGACTGGTCATGGGCCGGTCGCCAGCGAGGGGGCCGCCACGGTCGCCAGCGAGGCGATCAGCTTGGAGGAGCTTCAAAAATTCGAGCCTGAGATCCAGGCTTATGAATCGCTCAACGCCACGGAACTGGAGCCCCGCCAGGGCATCGTGTTTGCAGGCAGCTCGAGCATTCGCAAATGGGACAGCCTCGCAAAGGACATGGCGCCGCTCCCTGTCGTGAACCGCGGGTTTGGGGGCGCCATCATCAAGCAGGTGACCCACAACGCCGCGCGCATGATCGTGCCGCTGCGCCCCAAACTCATCGTATTTTATTGTGGGGAAAATGACATCGCCAACGACAAGTACCCGGCAGAAATGCCCCTCAACGACTTCAAGGCCTTCGCCAATGCCATTCACCAAAAACTGCCAGGCACCGGGATTCTGTTCATTTCCCTGAAGCCATCTCCCTTGCGTTGGAAATATTGGCCCAAATTTCAGGCTGCCAACCAATTGATCCAGCGCTACATCCAAACGCAGAAACGCATGTGGTACCTCGACGTGAGCCAGGCGATGCTGGGTGCGCAGGGCCTGCCTCGACAGGAGCTGTTTCTCAGCGACTCGCTCCATATGAATGCCAATGGCTACCAACTCTGGACCAGCCTGCTCAAGCCCGAGGTGGCACGTCGCTTTGATGAATTGAACCAAAACTAGCTTGCGGCCCGGTCTGCGTGAACATCGTTGCAGACGGAGCCTAGATTTTTCCTAATTTCGGAACGTGGGATTCAAGAAACGAAACATAGGCCACCTCAAGCATGCCCTTTGCGGCTTGATCGCCTTGTGCTGGGCTGGCTTGGCGACAGCCCAGGTCATCTCCACCAATCGTACACTGAATGCACAGGCCCAGCTCATCTTGCACATGGATGGGCTGGAAAGCAGCTGGGAGGTGATGAACTCGCGGGCGCTGGTCTCCAACAAGACGCTGGGGCCAGGCGTGCAAGACCTGCCGATCCCAGACGAGGATGTGCTCGGCGTGGAAATGCGCTACGTGATGGGCGAAGTCAGGATGCCGGTGAATCAAAAAGTACGCGATTTTGTGACATTTTTTGCAAAATCGCGGCGCAGCAGCACCGAGGCCATGCTCGGCATGGGGAGCATCTATGCCCCGGTCATCGAGCGCAAGATCACCGAGCTCAAGATGCCGCCGGTGCTGGGCTTGTTGCCAGCGGCCTTGTCGGCTTTTCATCTGCGGGCCATCTCCCAAGACGGCACCTCGGGTCTGTGGCAACTCAACTATTACGTCGCGACACGGCAGGGCCTCGTGTGCAACGCGACCGTGGACGAGCGGCGTGACCTCTACAAAAGCACGCGGGCGGCCCTGAGCTACCTCGGTGAATTGTACAAAACCTACCACGACTGGACGATTGCCATCGCGGCCTACACTTGCGGACCGGCAGGCATCACACGGGCACGGCAGCGCGCTGGTGCCAATGCCAATTTTGACCAGATGTACCCCTATTTGCCAGAGAGTGGGCGCGATTATGTCCCTGCATTTGCCGCTGTGGCATACGTGATGACCCACGCCAAGAAGCTCGGCCTCACGGCACTCGCGATGGAGGCGATGCCACTGCCCGACCGCATTCAGCTACAAGAACCCCTGCGGTTTTCCCATGTAGCCAATGCCCTCCACATCCCCGAGGAAAAGCTGCGCAACATGAACCCCGTGTGCCGCACAGAGATCATACCCGGCATCGGCATGCCGGTGCAATTGTGTCTGCCAGCCGGTTACGGGCAGCGATTTGCAGCCCTCAAGGACTCCATCTACACCCTACAACTGCGCACCGAGGCGACCGAGAAGCACCCCGAACCCAAGCCCGTTGCGACCAGCGCCGAGACCAACGAGGCACCCAAGCCCAAGCCCGCCCCTGTCGCACCGACGCCTCCCAAACCTTACGCACCTCCTACGGGAACCGTGCTGCTCAACTACAACATCAAGTCGGGTGACAATACCGGGCTGATCGCACAGTGGTATGGCATCGCCGTCAAGGATTTGCGGGAAATGAATGGCCTGGCCGGGGACAATATCAAGGCAGGCGGCAAGCTCGTGGTCTATGTGCCCCAAGCCAAGTTTGCGACTTTGAGCAAGATCGATGGGATGACTTTTGAGCAAAAGCAAGCCCTCGTGGGCGGTGCCGCGCCTGCACCGACCCCCAAGGTTGTCATGCCCCCAGGCAATGGTGCCTACACATGGCACGTCGTGAAGTCTGGCGAAAACCTCTGGTTGATCGCCAAAAAATACCCGGGCGTCACTGCCGAGGCCATCATGAAAGCAAACGGCATCTCGGAGAAGCTCCAAATCGGCATGAAACTCAAAATTCCCACGGCAGCCAAGTGAACATCGTGGAACCCAAAAAGGAGGACAATTCACCTGGCATCCAGCCATGGTATGTGACGTTGTTTGTGGTGTCGGTGATCTTGTTGATGGCGATCATCTCGTTTTTCTTCCCCCAGGGAGGCTTGGAGGTGCCGCCGCTGGTTTTGCGGTTCACCGACAAGGAGGTGACTCCTGCATTTACCCTCTATTTCCCGACTTGGAGAGACTTTTTTGTGCCCGACACGACCGAGGCCAAGGACATCACCGAGATGCTGGCCGACTTGCAAGGCACAGGAGATACGCTGCAGGTGGCTGGTGCCGATACCACGGGTCAGTTCAGGAAGGCCGCCGACATGGGCCGCTCCTCCAAGGTGATCCAATACCCGGGCGACGACCCCAGCGTGCTGTTTCCCGTGTTTGAAAGCTTGGAGCAGGCCAATGCCAGCAGCCGACCGGTGCGTGTGATCCACTTTGGGGATTCGCAGATCGAGGGAGACAGGATGAGCTCCCTGTTCAGGGCTCGGCTTCAGGAAAAATTTGGCGGCACCGGGCCTGGCTTGGTCTCCGCCAAGCCACTCACCAGCTCGATGTCGGTGGTCGTGGAGTATTCGGAGTCCATGCAACGATTTGCCCAATATGGCGGCGTGGACAAGTCTGTCAAGCACCGGCGCTATGGCGCGATGGCCTCCTTCAGCCGATTTGCACCCATCACGCCCGACAGTACATTTACGGAAACCGAAACACAAACCGGCTGGGTCAGCCTGAGTGTCTCGCATGCTGCATTTGCCGCCAGCAAAAACTTCAACACCCTTAGGATGTTCTACGGCTTCAACCGCAGCGATGTGAACGTGAAGGTGTTTTTGGACGATGCGCTCTTTGCAGACGAGACCATGCCAGCCAACAAGTCGCTCAAGGTCAAGCGCTGGACATTTCCCAGCACCCCCAAGAAGGTCATGATCATCATGGAGGGTTTCGACAGTCCAGACATTTACGGATTGAGCATGGAAGGCACAGGAGGCGTGGCACTGGACAATATTTCCATGCGCGGCAGTTCGGGGACATCGTTTGGAGCACTGGAGACTGTGCCCTTCAAGCCGATGGTGGACAGCCTGAACCCCAAGCTGCTGCTGCTGCAATATGGCGGCAATACGGTGCCCTACATCAAGGACCTCAAGTCGGCCCAAAACTATGGCCACAGCTTCAAGTCGCAGATCGAATACCTCAAGGGCATGTTTCCGGGGGCCGGGATCATCGTGATCGGTCCGAGCGACATGAGCACGCGTTTGGAGGGGAAAATGCAGACCTACCCCAACTTGCCCAATGTGCGGGACGCCCTGCGCGATGCCGCATTTGATGCAGGAGCGGCATTTTTTGACATCTACGAGGCCATGGGCGGTCAAAATTCGATGATCGAATGGGCGGAGGCTCAGCCTGCCCTGGCCGCCTCAGATTACGTGCACTTTTCGCCACAAGGAGCCCGCATCATCGCCGAGGCCTTCATCAAATCCTTCATGGCAGATTACGAAGCCTATCACCACGCACGCGTCAATTGAAAGTCTGGCAGCCATATCGCGGAGGGTTGTGCAGCTGGGCGGTCGGGCTCATGCTGGCCTGGG
>JANMIM010001181.1:0-1731 GCA_031375795.1 Bacteroidota bacterium | reverse complement strand
CGGCTGATGAATCGCTGGGACGGTCAAGGTAGCAGGCCATCCCATTTCTGAGGCAAAGATAAGCATCTCCAAATGCTTTTCATGCCTCGTAAAATACAAAAAGTCCGCTAAGAAGCGGACTTTGAGCGAGAGACGAGATTCGAACTCGCGACCCCGACCTTGGCAAGGTCGTGCTCTACCAGCTGAGCTACTCTCGCATTGGGCCACAAAGATAACTAGCTCCCTGAGATAGTCAAGCATCTAGAGGAAGTTTTTTTGATAAAAATGTCATCCGCCTCGTAAATACGCTGAAAATGAAGCGCTTTTTTTTATCGTCAGGCCTTGGAACTGCGAATGGGCGATGTGTTTGGGAGCATTTCCCAGTGTGAAATGGGCGAAAAATTCAGACCTTGGGGTTACAAGCACACACCCCATGAAGAGAATTGCTACCCTTTTTCTGTTGTTGATCGGCTTGCAAATGGGCTGGGCTCAAAACCGCGTGCCCACCATGGCGAACTGAATACAAAACTCGTTTTGAAGCCGTGAGCGAATGGGTAGGCTCCCAGCCCGACCATGCGCATGCTGCGTGAGGCAAAAATTCTCCTAGCGACGACGTCACACCATTGAGGGATTGCACCCAAAGCATTGTATTTCATCTGCAGAACATTAACATCTGGAAGCATCAAAATGAAAAAGACCTTCGCCATTTCCCTGCTTGCCTTGCTTGCCCTCACGTTCACCGCCTGCCAAAGATGCACGGTCTGCACCACGACCGTTCGAGATCCACAGACCGATACCACGAGTGTGTACGCCGAGGAGGAGTATTGCGGACGCGACCTCACGAATTGGGAGGACGAACAAATCGAATATGCCGGATGGAAAAACAAGACAGGCGGCTACGATTATTACCAATGCAGTTGCGTGCGGGAGTGAGGGAAAGGCTGGGTTTGAAGCGTAACAAGGAAGAATTGGAGTCTCAAGGAACGGCCATCGCTGCAGAAAAGGCGGAGTGAATGTTCACCATTCTTCAGCAACAATACCCAGTCGTATAGATCGCCACCGGCCTCAGCAATTCGCCGGGGCGGGCTCGGCTGCTCAGGTAGAGCACCTTGCGCTGGGATTCCTCGCCATAGGAAACGATCATATCCTGCTGTCCATCCCCATCAAGGTCGGCGATCAGTTCCACGCCCATAAAACAGCGATTTCCGTCCGGATCCTTCAGCAATTGCATTTTCCCACCTTGTCGATAGCTCACCCGACACTCACAATTGGCAGAGGGTGGCAGGTCCCCACAGCCGATCGTGAGGCCAGCCTGGGTGTAACTCCTTTGCTGCCCTTCTCCCCAAACCGAGTCTTCGGGTAGCATCGATGGGCAATAGGTGCAGGCAAATTCGCTGTTGAATGCTGCGGAGGAAGTGGTGCCGAGCAGCCAGGGAAGGCCTTGGTTGTCGTCTGCATAGGTGTGGAACCAATCACGCGTGTAACCGTCCCAATCCTCGTGGGAGCAAAATTGCCGCAAGGTCGCTGGCCGAATGCTGAGCTTGCCGCCCTTGACATAGACGCCATACCAATGCATGTCGCGCCGATTGACCAAATTCACATTGCAGTCATTCCCAGGCACCAACAGCAGGAAACTCGTATTGATCCCGGGCAAATTGCCGTATTCATCCAATCTATTTTCGAGGGGATTGCCATCGAAGCTGTGGAGCAAAAACACGTCCAAAGCGTAACCTTGCGTGCCTTTGTAGTTCA
>JANMIM010001158.1:0-2087 GCA_031375795.1 Bacteroidota bacterium | reverse complement strand
TCGTGAAATAGGGATGTATCGGGAGCTCGACCTCAAAAAACGTACGGTCAGGATCTGAACTGAAAACTGGAGCTGGAGACCCGTTGTCCTTCAAGGCTTTCAAAATCGTGGGAATGCCCGTCGCCCTTCCTTCGGTAAGTTCCAGCTCTTTTAAAAATTCGCCCAATCGCCTATTTCGTATCTTCTGGATCGTACCTTCCCTGTTCCAAATGCCGCCAATTGGATGGATCGATCGGGACCACCATGATTGAGAAACACCATCGATCCTGAATAGATCCTGATTTCAATCGGCTCCCTTTGCTGGTAATCCCGATGTCAAGCATACCCCCCGCCAAGGTTCTCAAAGTCATTGGCAAAGGCGCAAATGCTGCGGTAGATGGCATTCGGGTTCCAGCCTTCCTTGAATTCAATGCGATCAGACTCCACCGTGCGGGCGGAGAGCAAGTCTTCTATGTTCATATGCAAAGACACCCTTGCAATTTACACCTTCAACGTCAAAAAGCGAATCTACCATGAACTACCAAAAACGACTCAGCCTAAATTTTTGCCCGCTCAAGCCTTGGTCTGCCGCGAATTGATTTCAAATTTTACCTTTGCGACCACTTGGTACAAATCTCCAACATCAATGTCGTTGCGGCCAAGCGCAACATCAAACAAAATATTATGCGCACACTAGCATCCATTCAACGCATCAAGGCGCTCGCTCCGATCGCCGGTGCAGACGCCATCGAGAAAGCCACCGTACTGGGCTGGCAGCTCGTCGTGAAAAAAGGCGAATTCCAAGTCGGCGACCTTGCCGTCTATTGCGAGATCGACTGCCTCATGCCAGACCGCCCGGAATTTGAGTTTCTCAAGGCCCGTGGCATGCGCATCCGCACGATACGGTTGCGCGGGGAGATTTCGCAGGGGATCTGCTTTCCCCTGAGCATCTTGCCAGCTGGCACTGAGGCCAGCGAGGGCACCGACGTCACCGACCTGCTCGGGGTGGTGAAATACGAACCGCCCATCCCCGCCTCACTCTCTGGCATCATGAAGGGTGGCTTCCCGGGTTTCATCCCCAAAACGGATGAAACCCGCGTGCAAGTGCTCCAAGACGTGCTCGACAAGTATGTCGGCACCCTCTGCTACGTCACCGAGAAGCTCGACGGCAGCTCAGTCACCTACTACTTGAAAGACGGCGAATTTGGCGTCTGCTCCCGCAACTTGGAGTTGCTGGAATCTGCCGAAAATAGCCTTTGGAAGGTCGCGCGCAGCCTGCAAATCGAAGAGAAGCTACGGGCACGTGGAGGCAACCACGCCCTCCAGGGCGAGATTGTCGGTGAGGGCATCCAAGGCAACCTGTACAAGCTGCGTGGACAGACGGTATTTTTTTTCAATGTCTTCGACATCGATGCCTACCGCTTCCTCGACTTCGCCGATTTCGAGGCTGCGATGTTGGAGATGGAATTGCAGGCCGTGCCGGTCTTGGACCGCGCCTTTCCATTGTCGAATGACATCCCGACATTGGTGCGGCTGGGCACCGGCACATCGACCTTGTACAAGGTCGAGCGCGAAGGGGTCGTCATCAGGCCCCTGAGCGAGGCGAGCGACGTGATGTGGCGGGTATCCTTCAAGGCCATCAGCCCGGAGTTCTTGCTCAAGCACGACCACTGAGTTGAGATTACAAAAAGTTGGATCCGCAATGGAAGGCATCGCAAAACCTGCGAATCCCCATTGTGGATCCACACAATTGTGCCTAATTTTCGCCTGGAAAATCCAAATCTCGCGCCTCATCAGTCATCGACGAATCAGCCTCCCATTCATTTTCATCCCCTTGCTGGGGCTATGGATTTACTTTTGCGCTGGCTGTCAGCAGCATTCGGCAGTCGCAGGCAATGACGGTTCGATCACGGAAACGCAGCCATTGCCGCCCAGCATTCCCAAATTGAAGCCGGAGCAATGGGAGGAATTTGCGGCCGGATGGGATTCGATTTTTGCGGCCCATTTGGATTCAACACATTGCCCAGGGGCAGCCGTGGTGATCGTGCAAGACAGCCACGTCATTTTCGAGCGCGGCTATGGCCTGCGGTCCACCAATGACACGGCGG
>JANMIM010001150.1:0-3782 GCA_031375795.1 Bacteroidota bacterium | reverse complement strand
CCCGCCTCGCCGCAGCCCTTTCATTTTGCACAGGGTGATACAGCGGCCTTCAAGAAAAAAGACGTGCGCATCACCTACGGAAATCGCAGCCTGCGCCTCGACAGCATCCTCAAAAAGACCCATACGGTTGCCTTTCTGGTGATCCAGCACGACGCCATCCTGTATGAGCGGTATGTCGGCAAATACACGGAAAGCAGCCTCGTCGCATCATTTTCCATGGCCAAATCCTATACCTCGGCCTTGATCGGTTGTGCATTGGCAGAGGGCAAAATCAGGAGCATCGAGGACAAAATGGTCGATTACCTGCCCGAACTCAAAGGCAAGGACCTCGACGACGTGAAGATCAGGCACCTGCTCCAGATGACATCGGGCATCCACCACGAGGAAAATTACTACAACCCCTTTGCAGGGGTCGCACGCCTGTACTATGGCCGCAACCTGCACAAGCAGATCACCAAGATCCGCAAGGAAATGCCTGCCGGGCATTATTTTAAATACAAGAGCATCAATACCCAATTGCTGGGCGAGATCGTGGCGCGCGTGACCGGCAAGTCCCTCGCCGACTACATGCACGAGAAATTTTGGGGGCCCATGGGCACCGAGTTCCCAGCCACCTGGAGCATCGACGACAAAAAGAGCGGCATGGAAAAAGCCTTTGCGAGCATCAACGCCACCGCCCGCGACTTTGCCAAATTTGGAAGGCTCTACCTCCACAAGGGCAATTGGGATGGCAAGCAACTCCTGTCGGCCGACTGGGTCACCGAGAGCACCAAGGTCGATGCCGCCGACGGCTCCAAATGGTACTACCAGTACCAGTGGTGGCTCCCCAGCAAGGAGGGCGACTACATGGCCAACGGGCACCTGGGCCAATACATCTACGTGAATCCCGCAAAGGACCTGGTCGTCGTGCGGCTCGGGAAGAATGAGGGCGATGCAAATTGGGGGCAAGCCTTCACGGAAATCGCCAGACAATTGTAATTTGCGCCCAAGATGAAGATCAGCGCATACATCAAGCTCCTGCGGCCGTCCCAGTATTTGAAGAATGTTTCAATTCTGTTTCCGCTGTTTTTTGCCTTCAAATTCAAGGAAATGCACCTGCTGAGCCAGGTGACCTTGTCGGCGCTGTGCTTCTGCCTCGTCGCCAGCGCGATCTATGTGCTCAACGATTATTTCGACATCGAGGCCGACCGCAACCACCCCGTGAAAAAAGACAGGCCCATGGCCTCTGGCGCAGTGCCGGTGGCCCACGGCCTCACCATGATGGTCGTGCTCGCCGCCGCTGGTTGCGTGGGCATGTATTTCATCAGCCCCACCGCCTTCTGGCTCACGGTGATCTACATGGTCAACAATCTGGCCTATTCCTTCAAACTCAAGCACATCCCCATCCTCGACATCACCCTGCTGAGCATCGGCTTTGTCTTGCGTCTGTACATCGGCTCGGCTGCGGGCGCCGGCGAACTGCCGCTCTCGATGTGGATCGTCTTGATCACATTTTTGCTGGCCCTGTTTCTGGCACTGGCTAAGCGACGCGACGACGTCTTGCTCAGTGCCGAGGGCAAAAAGGTGCGCAAGGCCATCGATGGCTACAACCTGGAATTCATCAATGGCGCCATGATGGTGATGGCCTCGGTCGTGATCGTGAGCTACATCTCCTATTGCATCTCAGAGGAGGTGATCCACCGCCTCAAGACCGACCAACTGTATTACACCGTGATCTTTGTCGTGCTGGGCATCTTGCGCTACATGCAGATCACATTTGTCGAGCAAAAAAGCGGCAGCCCCACCAAGATCCTCATCAAGGACCTGTTTTTGCAACTGGTCTTGCTCGGCTGGGTGGTGAGCTTTGTGCTGTTGGTGCCAGAGGCCCACAAGCTGATCCTGGGCGACCTTGTGCCTTCTACCACCCCTGATCCGCTGCCAACTTCTCTACCGCGATGATGCCGCTGAGGCAGGCACCGGGGATTCCCTGCCCGGGATAGGTGCTGTCGCCACAGATGTATGCCGATTTTCGGTCGAGGCGCGCGTCCTTCATTTGCCAAGGTTTGATCGCCTTGTATTGCGGATAGCCGCCCACGAAGCCGAAGGCGCGGCCCGTCCATTTTTCCCATGATTTTTGTGTGGAGGAATGCTGGTAGAGGATGTCTGCACGCTTCAAGAACCCTTTTTCTTCCAAAATCTGGACGATCCGCTGCTCGATGCGGGCCTTGTCGTGGACCGATTGGATCTGAGGATTGCCGATGTGCGTGCTGATGGCGGCCACACATTCCCCCGGCTGACACCGCAACTTGTCGTCGGGGTGGCTCAGGCTCACGAAGATCGAGCTTGCCCCGATCTCCGGCAGTGGCTCATCCAGCAAGATTTGGTGGTGGATGGCAGGGAAATGCGCGGTCCCCTTGAAGGCAATGCCCATGCTGAAGGCGCTCCAAAGTTGCTCGGGAGCCATGACCTTGGACGAATTGCGCAATTGCGTGTCGATGTCCATGAGGGGGAGCGTGTTGTTGAGGGGAATGCCGGATATCAAGTGCTTGCATCGAATCGAGGGCTGCTTGTGCAGGTGCACCTCGTAGCCGTCGAGTGTGTGCGTGATGCGCGTGACGCGCTGCCGCAGGCGTACCTCCCCGCCTGCCTGCTCCACGTAGCGCGCGATGGGTTGCACGAGTTGCAGCATGCCGCCGGGCACGTAATGGTTGCCATAGTTGGTATAGCAGAGGGCTGCCGCGCCAAAGAGTGCATTGACCTCGGTGGCATTGTTTTGGGCGGAAATGAGCAATTGCGCATCGACAAATGTGCGGAAAAGGGCATCGTCATGCAGGCCGTGCTTGCGCAGCAGGTCCTCGACGGTCTTGAAGGCAAAAGGCAGCATCTTCACTTGGGAAAATGTGGCCTTTTTGGCCAGGGCAAAGACATCGCCCAGCGTGGTCGGCGGGAAACGGAGTTGGCGGAGCGAAGTCTGCCAAACCAGTCTGCTCAGTCGATGGCATTCCTCCCAAAAAGCCCGCTGCCCTGCCGGCCCAAAGGCCTGCTCGGCCTCGACGATCCAAGCCTCCAGATCCTCGTGGCGGGTGAGCACCCGTCTGTCGGGCAGGTGTACTTGCATCGGCGTCTCCAACTTGATCGTCTCGATTTGGATACCCGTGACATCGAGCAGGTGCCGCAGGGGCATGCCCGCATCCAATCCCACCAAGGTCGTCGCCCCCGCCTCAAAGATGTAACCATGTCTGGGATAGGAGCTTGCGCAGCCACCCGGCAACCAATTTTGTTCGAGCACCAACACTTGTCGACCTTGCCGTGCCAGCAAGGCCGCTGCCGTGAGTCCTGCCATTCCCGCACCGATTACCACTACTTCTTTGAACTCCGACATATTTTGTTTAATTTTTTACCCTCGAAACTAAAACAAAATGTTTCACGTATTGTTGGAGGAATTAGATGAAGAAAGTCACTGTTTCCAGAAAAGCGCACTTCAACGCTGCACATCGTCTGCACAATCCTGCATGGACCCCGGAAAAAAATCGGGAGGTGTTTGGAAAATGCAACCGTGAAAATTATCATGGCCACAACTACGACATGATCGTCAAGGTTGGTGGTTTCATCGATCCAGACACGGGCTATGTCGTAGACATGAAGTGGCTGGCAGATTTGATCGACGAGGTCATCGTCGAGCGGTTTGACCATCAAAACTTGAATCTGGATACAGCTGAGTTCAAGAGCCTCAATCCCACAGCCGAAAACATAGCGGTAGTGGTCTGGGATTTGCTTCGTCCGCATATCAGCATGGACAAGAC
>JANMIM010001117.1:0-3399 GCA_031375795.1 Bacteroidota bacterium | reverse complement strand
TCCAGCATGGTGCGCGCGGCGCGGGCGACCATGGGGGCAATGGCGGGCACTTCCTCGAGGCTGTTGCTGGAATAACTCAAAACCGGGCAGCCGCCCTCGACCGGAGGGGCGATGAGGAACTCTTGGTAAAAATCAATGATGGCTTCGAGCTTCTCCAGGGCCTCGGACTTGCGCTTGATGCGGATCGCCAATTCATCGGCGACACGAAAAAAGGCGTGGTTAAATGCCTCATTAACAATTTCTTCCTTGCTTTTGAAATGCCCGTAAACCCCACCCTTGGCCAGTCCCGTGGCCTGCATGATGTCGCTCATGGAGGTGCCATGGTAACCCTTGCGGTTAAACAGGCTCGAAGCCTTCTCGATGATGTAGCGCCGCGTGCGCTCGGCCTTGGGTTCCATATCGTTGCAAAGATAAGACCGTTCGGTCTTAAAATGCAAGGCCCCGTTGGAATTATTTGCACGATGCCCGTTTGATGCCTTTTGGACGCTCGGTCGTTGTTTTTGCGGTGGGTTGTCCCTTCTTCCGTGCGCGCCTGAGCGCTCGCACTGTTCGCTTTGCGCCCAGATTTTGGATAGATTTGTCCCTCAATCGTCGCAACCCCTTCATGCATGAAAAGAAAGCTAGGCCTATTGATCCTGTCCATCGCATCGACGCTTGCGCTGTTGTGTGCACACACGCCCACGGTGGCACAGGTACCGCGCACGCTTACGGGCTACGTGGACATGCACGCCCACCCGCGCGGCGACCTCGCCTATGGCCGCGAATTGTTTTATGGCGCGCCCTATGGAGATATTGCGGTCGCCCTGCACAATTGCAAGCCCGACCACAGCCCCAAAGGATTTGGCAATCCCCATGGCAATTTATTGCGGGCGCAAGTGGCGATGCAAACCGAGCAGCAAAATTGCGCAACGTGGCGCGACGGCAAGGAGGGATACCCCGATTTTGAGACATGGCCGAGTTGGTGTTCGATTCTCCATCAGCAAATGTGGATCGATTGGATCGAGCGGGCGCATGAAGGCGGATTGAACATCATGTGTGCGCTTGCTGTGAGCAGCCATTGCATCGCATCCGCCTCCAAAACTACTGGCCCTCAGGATGATCGGCAGGTGCTGTTTGACATTGTGCAGGGCATCAAAGACATGGTGGCCGCCTCTGATTTTATGGAAATTGCCTACACGACGGCAGATGCAAGGCGAATCGTGGGCGCCGGGAAATTGGCCGTGGTGCTGGGAACCGAAATGGACAATCTCGGCAATTGGTACGCGCCGCAAGACAATTATCCCGCAAAATTTAATCCTCACCCCAGCAATGCAGAAATCCAAGCTGAATTGGACACATTGTGGGACTTGGGCATCCGTTATGTATTCCCTGTTCACCTCAACAATACCGTATTTGGCGGCACTGCCCTCGCGCTTTCCACGCTCAATGTCGCCAATAAATTTGTGACCGGCAGCGAGTACATTCCCGAACAAATCAACACCGCTGAGAGCGGCATCGCCATGCGTTTAGAGAATCCCATTGAGGGTCTCAATGGGGTCGCGAAAATGTTTATGCCTTTGTTATTGCCCAAGAATGTGAATCCGGGCAAGAAGGGGAATTACACATATTGGGACACCATTCCCGGGAATGGGCATCGCAACAGCTTGGGCATCACCGAGAGTGGCCGATTCGGGATCGGCTATATGATGCAAAAGGGTTTCCTCATCGACATCGATCACATGAGCGAAAAGATGGCCAATGAAGTGCTGCAAATGGCGCTCGCCCGCAACTATCCCGTGAACAGCGGGCACAGCGGTCCGCGTGGTGCAGCGGGTCATGAAGGCGGACGCACGCCAGCGCAATATGCGATATTGCGCAAGGTCGGCGGCATGGTTGGACTTGGTCATGGATTGAATGCACGCGAATTTGTGGAGACCTACCGTGAAGTCGCGCGGCAATTTGGCGCGACCAATATTGCGATCGGCACAGACGTCGGCGGATTTTCGCCCTTGCCTGCGCCCGACAGCAGCATCACGATCACCTACGACGACGCCTTCACGCGCTGCAAGACCGGCAACCGCACGTGGGACTTCAATGTGGACGGCGTCGCCCACTACGGCATGTGGCCTGACTACATGCGCGCCTGGGACGCAGCGGGCATGCAAGCAGATGAGAAAGCCAAATTCATGCATTCAGCAGAAGATTTTGTAACCATGTGGGAAAAATGCGAACGCAAATGAGCCCAAATGAGCCCAAATGAGCCCGCCCCGATTCTCGGGACAGGGCTATCGACCCTGCGGCCTCTGGCCGCCGAAAATTCGGAAGCTGTCGGTGATGGAGTGATAGAATTCGGGGGCCGCTGTCTCGCCCCTCGGCCACCCAATTATTCCACATTCGCTTGCGTACAACGATTTTACTTCTTTCGTAGGCCGGAGGCCTGACGGTCGAATGCCCTGTCCCGAGAATCGTGGCGGGCTCGGCATCCCGCCGCAAGCTGTTCAACGCTGGTTCAAAACCATTGATTCGCCCTAGCCGACCACTCCCGCCCAATATCGACCGTTCCTCCGATGGGGCATTGCATCCGATGCCAGATCTTCTATCTTGTACTGCATTTGGTAGCGAGTCCATGAGTATGACGCATGTACAGCCGAGTTTGGTCCCCGAGCATGCCCCTATCCAGGGGCACAAGGAGCTGCATGCCCAAGCACAGGATCCCATGGAGCAGGGTGTGCTCCATCGCAAACCCGGCGACGTGGGGTTCCCGCTCGGCGGGGAGCCGCCAGCCAGCGCAATATGGTCCAAGCTGGGTGCCTTTCCATCGCCCAAGTCGCCCGCCATGATCCAAGCCAAGCTTGAGGTCGGCGCGCCCGACGATGCCTACGAGCGTGAGGCCGATGCGGTGGCCGACCGCGTGGTGCGCATGCCGATGGGCGGGCCCGGTGCGGAGGCCCGATCACATGCACCCGCCACCATACAGCGCAAGTGTGCTGCCTGCGACCAGGAAGACGAGCACATCCAACGCAAACCAATGCAGCTCCATCCCCTGTCAATGCCTACGGTGCAGCACCCGGTCTTGCCAAGGATCCAGCGCATGGAAGATGATGAGGGCACGACGGAGGCGCTGCAGATGAAGCCGATACAGCTCAAGGGTGCCGGCGGCCCGACCGTCGCCAGCAGCAGTCTGGCCCAGCACCTCAGCAGCACCAAGGGCGGCGGCATGCCCCTCTCACCCACACTGAACCAGCACATGGGGCAAGCGATCGGGGCCGACTTCGGCAATGTGCGTATTCACCACAATGAAAGCGCAGCCGAAATGAACCGCGCCCTCAGCGCCCGCGCATTTACCCACGGCGCCGACATCTACTTCAACCGCGGCGAATACAACCCCAGCACGCCCTCGGGCCAGCACCTGCTCGCGCA
>JANMIM010001103.1:0-3417 GCA_031375795.1 Bacteroidota bacterium | reverse complement strand
GCACTTCCCCAGCTCAAGCCCACGCCAAATCCACTGAGGACCAAGCGTGAAGACTCAGACCGCAGACGATCGGCCAAGGCGTGTACCATGGTGACAGGAATGGTGGCACTGCTGGTATTCCCAAATTCGCGCAGCGAATAGGGCACCTTGTCAGCAGGCACGCCGAGCTTGCGGCGGATGCTTTCGTTCAGGAGCATATTGGCTTGGTGGAAGACGAATGCGTCGGGGCTGTCGATGGGGCAATGGGCGAATTCGAGCAGGGCACGGACATTGGGGGCCACCTCTGCGAGCGCGAAGTTGAAGACGTCGAGGCCTTGCATGGCGAGGTGCTGCGCGCCACGGCGGATGCCCTCCCCGTGGCTTTGGAGCTTTATGCCATCTGCGGAGTAGGGCTGCCGACTGCCACCCTCGGGGATGCAAATCGCCTGGTAGCCATTGCCATCGGTCTGCAAGTTGAAGGCCATGGGCGCTGCATTCGCATCCCACTCCAGGGCGGTCGCCGATCCTGCATCTGAGAAAATGGGCACCGTGCTCTTGTCCGCGGGCGAGAGCGTGTGTGTGATGGTGTCGCCCACGAGCAGGAGCGCGCGGCGCAAGTGCCCCGCGCTGAGCATGGCGCTCGCGATCGAGAGCCCGTAGACATAGCCCGCGCAACCTTGGTTCACGTCGATGGCCATCACGTGCGTGCCCAGGCTCAGGCGGCGTTGCAATTGGCTGGCGGTGCCGGGCACGAGCAGGTCGGGCGTCTGGGTTACGAGCACCAGGATGTCGATCGTGTCGCGTTCCCAACCCAATTCGAGCAGCAACTTCTCGGCGGATGCATGGCAGAGGTCAGATGCGCAGAGGCTGGGCGGCGCGATGCGGCGCCGCTCGATGCCAGTGGTGCGCACGAGCGCGAGTCGCTCCCGCTCGGGCAGCAATTCCAAGTCCAAGTTGGAGGCAGATTGTTGCGGCACTGCCGCACACAGTCCCCGCATGCTCACATGTTGGATTTGGAAACAAGCCATCTCAATCCTTTACTTTTGCCGAAACCAGCGCATACAGATCGCCCACCGTGCGGGCTGCCACCAGTTCCTCTGCCGACAAAGTCACCCCATATTCCCAGTCAAAGGAAGCGATCACGACCAGGGACTGCATCGAGCTCCACTCCGCAAGTTGCCGAAAGTCAGTGTCCAGCGCGACCTCGCCCGGCTGCAATTCTTGGAATTGCGCCTCAAACTTGGCGATGAAGACGGTGGGATCGATTTTCTCTCGGTGCATTGCAATCGCTTTCTAGGCTGAAATTAGTGGAATTTTTGGCAAGGGGAAAAGAAAAATGGTTGGAATGTGTCCAGCAAGGCCGTTTCGCAAAGGCAAATGTAGGATGGACGGAGAATGGCCCGAAATCTACCAGACAATTTTGACGGAAAGGCGGTCCATGAGTGCTAGTGAAAACTGCCGTGCGTGCAAAATGGCTTACCCGACTCCTGTCTCCAATTTCAAAGCGATGCCAAGAGCCAATGATCCCTCTTCGCCCTCAATCGACGATGATCGGTTTCAGCGTTCGCTGGCCATCCTGCTCCACACAAAGGAAATAGGTGCCCTTGGCGAGCATGCTGAGGTCCAAATCAAATGCTGAATCGGCAGCAGATTTCTGAATCACAACCTGCCCCATCGTATTGAGGAGAGACAAATGGCTGTCGGGCAATAGACCCCGCACGTGTAATTGCTGGCTTGCAGGATTTGGGTAAATGGTCCATGTAGCCCCGATCAACGGTGATTGGTCCGCAGGGAGACCCATTTTCACAATCCAAAAATCGTAGCCCAAGACGTGGTCGGTAATGTCACCATCGATGGAATTGCTTCCCCCGACCATGATGTAATAGCCGTCAGCGGTCGGGAAAATATCCTGTCCCCAATCATAGCCTGATCCCCCCAAGGATTTTTGCCATTCCAAATTGCCTACTGAATCGACCTTGATGACCCAATAATCAGCACCGCCATGGTTGCCGCTGACGTCAAAATCGTTCGAGGTCGATTTACCAATGGCAATATACCCGCCATCGTCGGTATGATTAATCCTTTGCCCGTAGTCCTCACCCGAACCACCATAGTTCTTTTCCCAAAGAATGGTTCCCAAAGAATCGATTTTGACGATCCAGTAGTCAGCATCGCCATTGTTTGCAGCGACATCGCCATCACTTGAAAAGGAGTAGCCAAACAGGGTGAAACTACTATCAGCATTCACCAAAACCGATGTACCAATGTCCCCGACGGTTCCACCAAGAGCTTTCTGCCACTGCAAGACGCCGGTGGCGCTCAATTTGGTCAACCAAAGATCTGACCCTCCATGGTAGCCCGTGACATCACCGTTGGAGGATTGGGTATAGCCCGTTGCAATGCAGCCGCCATCCAGCGTAGCCGTCACGTGAGACAGCTCATCACGCTGGCTTCCGCCTAGGGATTTTTGCCACAGGATATTCAAGGCGGAGTCTACTTTCAAGACCCAATAGTCCTCCATTCCGTGATTGCCAGTGACATCCCCATTGTTGGAGGTGGAATAGCCCGCCATGTAAAAGCCACCATCTGGGGTGGGCGAAAACCCCCTGCCATAGTCGAGGAGATGCCCTCCAAAACATTTCTGCCATTGAAGGACTCCCAAGGAATCTATTTTGGTGAGCCAATAGTCGAAAACCGTATGGACCCCTGTCACATCGCCATCCAGGCTTTCGGCCTGCCCGAAGACGTAAAAACCTTGGTCAGGTGCCTGCTGAATTCCGTAGGCGTCCTCTGCCAGGCTTCCCCCAAGTGCTTTTTGCCATTGCAAGGCGCCCGAGGCATCGATCTTGGTGACCCAGATATCGTAGTCACCGTGCAATCCCACCACACCACCGCCAGTGGAGTTGGTGTAACCACAGACGGCATATCCTCCATCTTGTGTGTGAACAATGGTTCTCCCCCATTCGTCCAGCCATCCGCCAAGGGACTTGGACCATTCGATGCCAGGTGCTTGTGCTGCAAGGTTCAAGCTGAGAAACAGGGCGAAAACAGTCGTAAACAGTGCTTTTTGCATACTTGTCGTTGCGTTTTGAAAATTATTAATCGTTCAAAACAAATGTAACAACATTGACAGGTTTGGCAATCAAGCTCATTGAGTAGAATTTTCCCCGCTCATTCACAACATCTTACAAGTCCACAAAAAGTTTTTTAGTTCTCTTCATGCAGAACTAACAAAACAATCCGACCTTTGCGCCGTTTTCATTGTCGAAACTCAAAAAAGAAGATGCCCAAACTCAGGGAAAAACAAAAACAACTGGTCGAGCGCGTAGGCGTCGCCCACGAGCGTGAGGGGCTGAGCCCCGCTGCGTCCCGCATCCTAGGGATGCTGCTCGTGGCGGATGAGACAGAGCACACGTTTGAAGAAATCCAAGCCGAACT
>JANMIM010000564.1:0-1744 GCA_031375795.1 Bacteroidota bacterium | reverse complement strand
AGAGACGGTCTCCAACTTGTACAATCCAGCTTCATCAAAGTAATATGTGACCGTGTAGGCATCCATCGATGCCACCACAGTGTTGTCGTCTGGCTGCGAGACACGGCTTAAGTTTCTGGTTTTCAGGAACTCCTGCACGTGTGTGATGCTGCTGCCAAACTTCTGGCTTAAAAACGTTTGAGCAATGAGGCTGCTGAGCGGCATAAATGCCACGAGGATTGTGAAGAACTTTTTCATAGACAAACGAATTAGGTACAACACTAAGGTACGACTTTCGAAATATCGCAGCAAGGGAATATCCCCGTTTCGAGGCCATACGTAAGGGTTCCCATGCTATTGCAACGCTTTGAGCATGCTTTGTATCCGTAGGCTATCCCTAAATCCATTCAGGTAGGCAATAAAAAATTTACCGGCAAGAAAGATCAAATGATGAATGTCATGCAAAACCCTTGCACGGTCAAATGCTTGCAAAAAAGCTGGCAAGCATCCAAATGGGGGTTGTGCATATCTTTTTACTTTTTATTCTTCACTTTCCTTGGCGGCACCTAACTTTGAAGTCCATAAGTAACCCCAACTTATGGGCAGTATGACCAAGTATATATTCGTTACCGGTGGCGTGACTTCGAGCCTTGGAAAAGGCATCATTTCCGCCTCACTCGCAAAATTATTACAGGAAAGAGGCTATCGAGTCACTATCCAGAAGTTTGATCCCTACATCAACATCGACCCAGGCACGCTCAATCCTTATGAGCACGGCGAGGTCTATGTCACAGATGACGGGGCTGAGACCGACCTGGACTTGGGACACTATGAGCGTTTCCTCAACACCCCGACTTCGCAAGCCAACAATGTGACCACCGGTCGCATCTATGAGACGGTCATCAAGCGGGAACGCCTTGGTGAATACCTCGGCAAGACGGTGCAGGTGATCCCCCACATTACCGATGAGATCAAGCGGCGCATGCGCCTGCTGGGCGATTCGG
Source organism: Bacteroidota bacterium (assembly GCA_031375795.1). Taxonomy (GTDB): domain Bacteria; phylum Bacteroidota; class Bacteroidia; order J057; family JADKCL01; genus JADKCL01. The sequence goes on along the minus strand of JANMIM010000564.1, from coordinate 761 downwards.
GCAACTTCGACGTGGTCATCACGGAAATCGGGGGCACGGTCGGCGACATCGAGTCACTGCCCTATGTCGAGACCGTGCGCCAGATGCGGTGGGAGCTCGGGCAGGCAGACAGCCTCGTGATCCACCTCACGCTCGTGCCCTACCTGAGCGCGGCCGGCGAGCTCAAGACCAAGCCGACCCAACACAGCGTGAAGATGCTCTTGGAGTCGGGTGTGCAACCAGACATCCTCGTCTGCCGCACCGAGCGCAAGCTGCCACGTGAGCTGCGGGCCAAGATTGCCCTCTTTTGCAACATCCAGCAAAACGCCGTCATTGAAAGCATCGATGCCGAGACCATCTACGAGGTCCCGCTGCTCATGCGCAAGGAGAAACTCGACGAGGTCGTCGTCAAGCGCCTCAAGCTCAAGCCCGGCAATCCGCCTGAGCTGGAAAAATGGAAGGCTTTTGTCGGTCGGCTCAAGAACCCATCAGACGAATGTACGATCGGTTTGGTCGGGAAATATGTGGAATTGAAGGACGCTTACAAGAGCATCGCCGAGGCATTTGTGCATGGCGGCGCTGAAAATGACGTGCGCGTGAAGGTGAAGTGGATCCACAGCGAAGACATCAATGCCGACAACGCCAGCCGCATGCTCAAGAAGCTCGATGGCATCTTGGTGGCACCGGGGTTTGGGGAGCGTGGCATCGAGGGCAAGGTCGAGGCGGTGAAATATGCCAGGGAACACAACATTCCCTTTTTCGGGATTTGCCTGGGCATGCAG
>JANMIM010001089.1:0-3733 GCA_031375795.1 Bacteroidota bacterium | reverse complement strand
AGAAATAAAACACCACCACGATGACGCCAAGCATGATGAACATCTTGTAGTCTGGACCCGTGGAGGCATTGGGGTCTACAGCATCGGCCGCTGTCTTCGCTTGCAGAAGGAAAAACGATAATGACATCGATTCTAAATTAGATACCTGAGATGGAAATTATTCTTTGCCAGTCACTTCGCAGTTGAAGCTCAGGATCTTGTTTTTTGGATCGGTGTTTTCGAAGGTCACAGTGACAGACTTCTTTTGCACGCCGCGCTTGTCTTTGGAGTCAAACTCGACGGTCACAAAGCCTTCGGCACCGGGAGCGACATCTTCCTTGGTCCAGTTGGGGGTGGTGCAGCCGCAAGAAGGCTTCACGTTGTTCACGCGCAGCGGGTTGCTGCCAGTGTTTTTGAACTTGAAGGAGTGGGTCACCTTGTCGCCCTCGGCTACTTCGCCAAAGTTGAAGGATTCCTCGGTAAACTCTGCGCTGGTAAGCGGCATGTTGGAAACGGGCTCCGCAGCGACTGCGTTGGGATCGCCAGGGGTCGGCGTGGCACCGGCTGCGGCAGCCGTGCTGTCTGCATTGCCACCTTCGGCTGTAGAACCTGATTTCTCACATGACATCACGCCAACCAGCATGAGCGCACAAAACATTAACATTCCTAACTTTTTCATGTTGCGTAGTACTATCGGATTAGGTTAACAATTCAAAATTAACGCTGCTAAATTACAACAGTGGGTTCAAAAAAGAAATCCTTTACCTAAAAAATTAGTTACGAATTTCAAATTGGCTTAAATGCCACGTTTTCAAAGCCTTTTGATGATCTCGGCGGCAAATCCCGAGGTCGTGTTGGGGCCACCCAAGTCACCGGTCACCAAGCGCTTGTCGGCGAGCGTCGCAAACAAGGCGTTCTCGATGCGCGAGGCGATCTCAAACTGCCTTACGTGCCGCAATAGCATGATGCCAGATTGTAACAACGCGGTGGGATTCGCTTTGTTTTGGCCGGCGATGTCGGGGGCGCTGCCGTGCACGGCCTCAAACACTGCATAGTCGCTGCCGATGTTGGCGCCGGGTACGATGCCGAGGCCGCCCACCAAACCTGCCACGAGGTCCGAGAGAATGTCCCCAAAGAGGTTTGTTGTGGCGATCACGTCATACCACTCTGGATTCTTGACCAGTTGCATGCACATGTTGTCGATGATCTTGTCATCACATTCGATCTCTGGATAATCCTTGGCAACCTCTTGGCCGGTCTTCAAAAACAGACCGGAGGTGAGCTTGAGGATGTTGGCCTTGTGGACCAGGGTCACCTTTTTGCGGCCATGCTTGCGGGCATACTCAAAAGCAGAGCGCACGAGGCGCTCGGAGCCTGAACGAGAGATGCGGTTGAATGCATCTGCGACCTCCAAGTGCTCGTCGTATACCTCCAAACCCGCGTAGAGGCCCTCGGTATTCTCCCGAAATGTCACGAGGTCCACGTTGCTGAACCGCGTCTCCACGCCGGTGATGCTGCGACCCGGACGCACGTTGGCATACAGGTCCAGCTTCTGGCGCAAAGTCACGTTCACGCTCTTGAAACCCTTGCCGATGGGCGTGGAACAAGGGCCTTTGAGGGCGATCTTGTGCAGCTTGATCGAGTCGAGGAGGGTCTCGGGGATGAGTGCACCATGGGTGGCCAATACCGATTCTCCGGCATTGTGCTCGTCCCAAACGATCGGGGATGCTGCTGCTTCAAAGATTTGAACTACAGCTGCTGTGATCTCAGGACCGATACCGTCGCCTGGGATGAGCGTCGCATTGATTTTCATATTACAAGGGAACTCAAGTGTTGTCGTTTTCGTTTTTGCGAATGCGGGGACGCTTTTTCTTGTCGTCAAAAGGCATTTGACCATGCGATTCGTCACCTGGTCCCGGACCTTCAGATGGTTTCGGCCCTTCTTGCGGACGAGGTGCATCTTGTGGCCTTGGCTGGTCTTGCGGGCGTCGGTGGTCATGAAAGCGCGGGCCGTCTTGCGGACGATCCTGTCCCTGGAAGCCTCCTTGTGGCCGATTGAATCCGCCGCTCGGTCCACCGCCCATGCCGGGTCCTTTGGCAAAACCACCTGCACGGCGCTTGGGCAGCGTCTCCTCGATCAATCCGCGGCCAGATTTTTGGATCTGATCGGTCTTCTTGAATTGAATGTAGAGACTGTCCAAGATGCCGTTGATGAACTTGGAGCTCTTGGGCGTGCTGAATTTCTTGGCGATCTCCAGGTACTCGTTGATCGTTACCTTGATGGGGATCTCCTCAAAATGGGTCATTTCGCTGATCCCCATTTGCATCAAGATACGGTCGACGAGGGCGATGCGCTCCAGCTCCCAATTCTCGGCCTTGCTTTGGATCAAGACATCGTAGTCCTCGTGGTTTTTGATGGTGCTGTAAAACAGCTCCATCAACAATCGCGAGTCGCCTTTGTCCCCTTTGCGTCGCTCAAAGTCCCGGATTTCATCTGCGAAATCCTTCAAGTTCATATCGAAGGTTTGTGCGGGGTCCTCGTTGGTACAATACCAAGCGTAGATCGCCTGCATCACCTTAATTCTGATCTGCCTTCTTGAAATCATGCGCTGACTAGCCTTTTACAATGAACGAAACTCAAAAGAACTGTGGGTAATTTAGATATAGTGGCTCAAGCGTGCCATTGCATTGATGCGCTGCTCTGCAAGTGCAATGGAAGCCTTGGAAGTCGTGATATTGTGCTCCTCTGCGTAGGCGTAGCAGCGCAGGGTGGTGTCATAGATGCCCTCGGCCTTGGCCATGGCACGCTCGCGGTTGTAGCCTTCGAGCTCGGTGTAGACGTTGATCAATCCACCAGCGTTGATCAGGAAGTCGGGCGCCCAGAGGATGCCGCGGTCCTTCAGCGCTTGGCCGTCGGTCGTCTCGTTTTTCAATTGATTGTTGGCACCGCCAGCCACGATGCTGCAACGCAGTTGTGGGATCGTGGTCTCGTTCAGGATCGCGCCCAATGCGTTGGGGGAGAAGATGTCGGCCTCCATGGAGTAGACTTCTTCGGCCGAGATGGCCTTCACGCCAAACTTGTCGACGACTGCCTTGAGCTTGTCGTCATAAATGTCGTAGCCAAAGATGATTGCGCCGTCTTTTTGCAGGAGCTCGCAGAGGTAATAACCTACGTTGCCGGTGCCTTGCACGACGACTTTTTTGCCAGCGAGGCTGTCGCTGCCGGTGAGCTTCTTGAGCGAGGCCTTCATGCCGAGGTAGGTGCCATAAGCGGTGACAGGTGAGGGGTCGCCGCTGCCGCCCATGCTCATCGGCAGGCCGGTGACATGGTCGGTGCTCATTTTGATGTACTCCATGTCGCGGGTGTTGGTGCCCACGTCTTCGGCAGTGATGTACTTGCCGTTGAGGTTCTCGACAAACATGCCAAAGCGGCGCATGAACGCCTCAGACTTGAGCTTGCCGCGTGGATCGCCGATGATCACAGCCTTGCCGCCGCCGAGGTTCAAGCCCGAGATCGCAGCCTTGTAGCTCATGCCGCGCGAGAGGCGCAGCACATCATTGAGGGCATCGAGGTCGCTGGCATAGGTCCACATGCGTGTGCCACCGAGCGCTGGGCCCAAGGAGGTGTTGTGGATGCCGATAATCGCCTTGAGACCGAGCTCATTGTCGCTGCAGAATAGAACCTGCTCGTGACCGAGGTCAGACAAGGTGCCAAATACTTTTTGCTCCATTTGAGCAGTAGCCTGAAGATTTT
>JANMIM010000563.1:0-6225 GCA_031375795.1 Bacteroidota bacterium | reverse complement strand
GAGGCCGCTCACGAGCCTCGCGGGCGTCACATCAAACCCATAATTCAGCGCGGGGCTTGCCTCGGGCGTGAGCAGCACGTCCTCGATGCGGCCGTCGGCTGTCTTGCCGTCCATCCAGGTCACTTCCTTGGGGTTGCGGGTTTCGATCGGGATTTCCTTCACGCCGTCGCGCATGTTCCAGTCAAAGGTGCTGCCGGGGAGCGCGACGTAGAAGGGGATCTTGTTGTCCTTGGCGGCGAGGGCCTTGAGGTAGGTGCCGATCTTGTTGGCGACGTCGCCGGTCACGGTCGTGCGGTCGCTGCCCACAAAGCAGATGTCGACGAGGCCGTGCTGCATGAGGTGGCCGCCGGCAATGTCGACGATGACGGAGTGTTGGATGCCGTGCAGCCCGAGCACGAAGGCGGTGAGGCGCGCACCTTGGTAGCGGGGGCGCGTCTCATCCACCCAGACGTGGATGCGGATGCCTGCGTCGTGCGCTTGGTACATGGGCGAGGTGGCGGTGCCGTAGTCCACGCAGGCGAGCCAGCCTGCGTTGCAGTGTGTGAGGATGTTCACGGGCGCGCCACCTTTTTTCTTGGAGATTGCCTTGATCAGTTCCAGGCCATGCACGCCGATCATGCGGCAGGTCTCGGCGTCGTCGTCGGCGAGTTGGTGGGCATTGGCGAGGAGGCGCGCGGTTTTGTCGGCATTGGAGCCGCCGCCCGAGAGGCAAAGGAGCTGCTGCTCGATGGCCCATTTCAGGTTCACGGCGGTCGGTCGAGTTGCGTTGAGCATCTCGGCTTGGGCCATGAGCTTTTGGTCAAAATCAGCGCCTTCGCCGATGGCCAATGCGGCAAGGTAAAGTCCGTAGGCGGCTGTGACCCCGATCATCGGGGCGCCACGCACGTGCATCTCCTCGATGGCGATCGCTGTTTCCTCGGCCGTGCGCAGCGGCTCCCAGATCAAATGATGGGGCAGGTGCCGCTGGTCGATGATCCAGACTGTGTGGGGATCATTGTCCCTGATGGAGATGCTGCGGTGATGGACGCCGTCGATTTTCATGCGATTGCTGAGGAGTAATGTGGAATTGGCTGTAAAAATACGATTCGCATTTGCCTAGCCAAGTTGGTTGCATAAAAAAAGCAGGAGCCATCGCCCCTGCTTTTTTCAGTGTGAGATTGCAGTGTGAGAGTGAGGAGGGTATCTTAGTGGGTGACCACTAGCTTGCCAGACTTTTTGGAGAGGCCATTTCCATCGGTGATCCCGTAGAGGTAGCATCCGACAGGCAGCCTTGCGATTTCCACGTCGGTCTGCTGGTTTTCCAATTGCTGGCTGAGTAGCACGCGGCCTTGGAGGTCGCAGATGCGCATCTCATAGCCCTCGCCGTCGGTACGCACAATGATGCGGTCATTGGCGGGGTTTGGATACACCGAGAATGCAGCGTCGATCGGCTCGTTGCGGCCTACGAGCACAAAGTCCTGGAAGCGCACATTGTCTACGACCCCACCGACATATTCGGCTTGGGCGAGCAGGTAGCCTTTGGTGTTGTCAGACCACGTGAAGGTCGAGTCTGTGTACACGCTGTCGCTGAAGAGCTGCCAGCCAAAGAAGGTGTGTATCCATGTGGAGTCGGTCTGTTGGTTGATTTCCTTGAGGCGCAGGACATTGGGGTAGGTGGCGGCAGGCAGGTTGAGGGTGCCATAGCCATCGGCCATCACATCGCGCACTTGGATGTTTTTGAACCGGGCACTGTCCACCAATGGGATGCCAAAGCCGCTGGCGTCGAGCGTCACGTCCAATGTGGAGGTGTTGGAAAAACTGTCCATGTACGTGAAAGGGAATTCCGCAGCACGTAGGGGAGGCGTTTGGTGGACGACGAGCGGGGTGCCGGTGCCCAAGATGTCGGCCACAAAGCCATGCACGTCCATGTAGGAGGCGGTGACTTCGAGGAAACCATAACCATTGTTGAGCGCACTTTGCTGGATGGCCAATGTGGCGCTTGGGAAGTTGGAGCCGTATCCTGTGGCCGTAGGCGACATGAATGTGATGGTGTCGAGGCCCATGACCACGAGCGAGGTCATGCTCCAAGTCTGGTTGGCACCGCCTGGGCCCACGACGTTGGGAGGCAGGAGCGTGTCTTGCACGGCGACGTAAAACACATCACCGATGGATCCCACGCCATTTTGGTCCAAGATCGGCTGGGCCATTCCCAATGTGACCATTAAGCTGAAGAGCGAGAAAAGTAGCTTTTTTTTCACGAGCGTAAAATTTTGTGGATTTCGTAGAACTTGGTTTTGGAACGTAGCGTTCCGATTCATTCACTCAGCAAGAGCTTGCCAGACTGTCGGGCCAGGCCATTTTTGTCGAGCAGAGCATACATATAGTAGCCACGTGGCAGTTCACCGACGTTGACCTCGGCATGCACACCGCTGAGTTTTTGACGAGCGACGACGCGGCCCTGCAAGTCGGTGATGCGCAATTCGTACACTTTGCCGTCGGTGTCAATGAATACGCGGTTGGCGGCAGGATTGGGGTACACATGAAATGCATTTTCACGCGGCTCAGGACGCCCGACGATCACAGGGTCTTGGTAGCGGATCGTACTCAGTGCACCGCCGATGTAGGCTGCTTGGGCCAGGTAATAACCTTTGGTATCATTCCACCAAGTGAAGGTCGAATCGGTGAAAAGGGAGTCTTGATAGGTGCTCCATCCAAAAAACGTGTGCACGAGGATCGTGGTATGCTGGTTGTTGATCTCCTTTACCCGCAACACATTGTTAAATGTGCCCGAAGGCAAAATCAAGGTACCGTAGCCGTCGGCGACCAAGTTGCGCACCTGGGTGTTTTGGTACCTTGCCGAATCGACCAATGGGATCCCAAAGCCGCTGGCATCAATCGTGACATCGATGTTGGTCGTGCCATTGAAGGTGTTTTGGTAGGTAAATGGGAATTGGGCGACACGTGACGGCGGGTTTTGATTCACGACGATGGGCGTGCCGGTGTTGAGCAAGTCAGAGGCAAGGCCGAGCAGGTCCAGGAAGCCGACGTTGGATTCAAGGAAGGCGATGCCATCGCCGAGGGAGGCCTGGCGCAGGGCGAGGTTGGAGGTCGGGAAGCCGGCGGCGTAGGGAGAGGAGGAGGGGGAAACAAACCAGATGGTGTCGAGGCCATTCACCTGCAGGGAGGACATGTCCCAAGTCTGACCGGCACCCGCCGAGCCGACGTTGTCGGTCGGTAGAAATGTGTCTTGGATGCCCATGTAATAGGTGGAGCCGACAGCACCCACTGCCGCCTGCGTAAGGGTAGGTTGCGCTTGGGCAACGAAGGCGAGCAAGGCAAATGCAGCGAGGAGTAGTGTTTTTCTCATGTCATTTTTACTGGTGAATGCAGAAAATTACCGCATTTTCCTGCAACTACCAAGTGTCAAAAATGAAGAGCCGCCTACAAGGGTGCAGGCGGCCACTGAGAATTCATGATTTTCGTGCTGGGGGATGATCAAAGGTCCTTCACTTCGGCGAGGGTTTCCTTGGCTTGTTTTTGATAGCTGTGGCCTGCGTCTCCTGCAATGGTTTCGAGCAATGCGGTCGCATCGGGGATGCGATTCTGGTAGAGATAGGTGAGTGAGAGGTCAAATTGGGCATCCTCGACCCAGTCCTGCTGTGCATCGATCACGCTTTGGAATCGCTTGGCAGCCAAGTCGTACTTGCCCAACTGGAGGTAGCATTCACCTGCATGGAACGTAGCGCCGAGGGAGTCGATGCTGTCATAGATGGAGACCGCAGCCTCGTATTTGCCTTCTTTGTGCAGCAACTCGGCTTCCTCGTAGCGTACCAGTTGCGCATCGCTGAGGCCGCGTGCATCCGTTGTCAAGGATGCCGAAAAATGATCTGTGGCAATGTCGCTGGCAGATCGCCCGCCACCCATGAACATGATGCCGAAGACTGCCAGCAAGATGATGCTGGCTGCGATCCCAAATATCGGCAGGAAACGCCTTGGCGAAACGGACGCAGCAGGTTGTACAACCTGCGGCTTGAACTCGATGACATTGTCCTTTTCTTCTTCTTCTTCCTCTTCCTCTGTTGTTTGCTCCTCGTGTGCTGTGATGCGTGTATCGAGGTTGTGGAGCATTGTTTCAAATTGTTGGGCACCCACATCCTTGTATCCATCTACGGCAGCGTCGCAAAATCCACAATCGATCAGGTGCATTTCCACCTTGCGCAGTTCGAGCCCGCTGAGCTTCCCTGCGGCATATTTCATCAGCACAGCCTGTGTGAGGCAGGGTGTGCGCTCAAACAAGTTTCCTACGGTGTATTGGTCCTGATTCATATTTTAATCTTTTAGAGCCCGCGTAAATAGATGGACAAATTCCGTTTTCCATTTTGGAGGTGGCTTTTTACTTGCCCGAGATCAAGGCCAGTTTTGTCAGCGACTTCCTGATAGCTCAGCTTTTGGAGGTAAAACAGATCAATACAATTTTTCTGGCCCTCTTTCAGCTGTTGAACGGCGTTGTGCAGAAGTTCTATCTCGTCCTGCATTTCATCCAATAGATGATCCGGCAGGTCATTTTCCATAAACATGGATTCAAATTTTTCGTCGTCTGCATCCACCTCGATGATCCCCTTGTCTTTTCTGAGTTTCATGAGGCAATGCCTGCACGTGAGGGTGTACAGCCAGCTTTTGAAATTCTGGACCTCGTGCTTCAAAAGCTTGGTATGCAGCTCGATGTAGATGTCCATCGTTGCATCTTCGGCGTTGAGGCTGTGTTTGAGAAATTTCATGCATGCCCCCATGATCAGGTGCTTGTACCGCATGAAAAGCGTCCCCAACGGCCCTGGGTTTTCAGTGGCCTTGTATTCAGCGATCAGCTCCAAGTCAGACGTATCAGCCTTTGGATCTTTGTACAATCCCATTCAGATTCAGCGCATATAGTTGATTCACCCAATAGCTCCTTTCAAGCCCAAGCCCAAAGTTAAGAGATTCTGGCTATAATTTTGAAAGGAAGAATTTCCCGCTTTTTTGGGAATACGCTCGTTACCAAGGACTGGGAGGGATGCCATGCTTCGTGGCTTTGCGGCCATTGCATCCAAAACGGGGGCAATCCCAAATGTCGATGCGGTGCCTTCTCTCAATGAAGAAAATGCAGGTTCAAATGCCTTTTTTGAGCAGCGCCATGCAATGCGTTCGCGTAAGCATGTAAAGCCAACTCTTGAAATTCTTGACGTCGTGGGTCAATAGCTTGGTGTGAAGCTGGAAGCAGATGTCTATGGTTGCCTCTTCGGCTTTGTTTCGATCTTTGAGAAATTTCATGCAGGCGCCTGCGACCAGAGGAATATGGCGTTTGAAAAGGGCCTCTAGGTATTTTGGATTTCCAGTGGCCTTGTATGCTGCGATCAGCTCGAGATCAGACATGTCAGGATCCATTTTTTCGTTCAATTTCATTGATATTCAGTACGTCTAGTTGATTCACGCGGCAGCTTGTTGCGAGCTCCCGCTTCAAAGGTATGCGGTTGTGGTGATCGATTTCTGGGCAGACATTTCCCTTTTTTGGGGGATGTCTCCGATCCAATTTGCTTTGCAAAAAAATCAAGGACGCCTCTTGCGAAGCGTCCTTGATGTGAATCTTGTGCCAGAATCCGGCCATGGGCTGGGTCGGGCTGTGATCTGTGAATCAGACGTTGAAGGTCGTGTAGAAAACCGAGCCGGAGTCGCCGCCTTCGCCGTCGGCGATGCCGCCGACCAAGATGGTTTGGTCCATGAACCACACGTCGGTACCATAGTCAGATGCGATCAAGAGGTCCACCATGACCTGGCTCACCGTGGTGGCGACATAGCCGGTGGCCGCGCAGCAAGCGTGGATCGACATGCCGACCGTGGCGGTCTTGACCTTGGGCACAGACACGTTGAGCAGGCTCAGCACGTTGGACATGGGGCTCACGATCGTGATGACCGGGGAGGCTGCCCACATGAGGCCGATGGCGCCTTGCTTGGTGGGCTTCACGGCTGCGCAAAATGGCGTCGCATTTACCAGGTTGGTGCTGCTGACCTTGGCGATGGCTGCATCGACATAGTTCACACCATATTGGTTCCAGTCGACGGGCACGACGCGCTTGAGGCTACCGATGGCATCGGCTGGATTGGTACCGCCGTGGTTGGCGCCAGGTTGCAGGGTAGGGGTATCGATCGGCAGGTTTCCCCAGTCAGCCAACACGTGGTTGCAGCTCAGGATCACTTTCTTGCCGTCGGTGT
>JANMIM010001029.1:0-10021 GCA_031375795.1 Bacteroidota bacterium | reverse complement strand
GAAATGAAAAAAGTCACGGCGGCCTACGAAGCCAATGACCTCGCCACGCTGCTCAAGATGGAACTCGAATGGATCCACAAGCAACAAAACCAACTTGGCGCGATTCCCGAGGAGAAACTCAAGCTCTACGTCGAGGTCCTGCGCGACCAAGTGCGCGAGCTCGAGCGCGAGAAAAATTCCTTCCTCTGGGAACCGCAATATCGTTTGATCAACGACTACGCCTATGGCCGCAAGGAAACCGGGATCCGCAAAATCAAAAAGGAGGCCGATCAACTGCAGGCCATCCTCGACGACATCACACTTACGATCCGGTCATTTGACGTATCCAATCCCAAGAACCGCATCATGGCCTTCATTACGGATTACCTAAGCCAAACCCATCCTTTTTTGTTCTGAGAAATCGCACCTTTGAGGGCGGAATGTGTCCCTGCAATCGTCTCCACAATCAACGGGGCGCTGACCCGTCTCCACGAATCAGCGCCCAGCTGCATACATTCTGATTTCTCAGGCTCAATACCCAAACAAATCCTTCAAGCTCAACTCCACGACTTCGCCATATTTCGCAAGCTCCTTGAGGTCGATCTTGTTCTTGCTTCCCAAGATCAACAGGTTGAATTGCTTGCCCGCAATATATTTTTTGTGAAAGGCCTGCACGTCTGAAAACTTCATGTCATTCAAGGCGGTGTAGATGTCTTCACGCTGGTCGCGGTTCACGCCACGGCGCACTGCGCTCTCATAATTGAAGAGGATGGCCGTGCGGATGATGCGCTCGGTCTCGATCTTGTTTCTGATCGACGCCTTGGAGTTTTGAAACAAGTTTTCAGACTCTGGAATGCCATTGAGCAACTCATACATGCCGGCGATGGCATCCTGCATCTTGTCTGCCTGCGTGCCGACATAAGCCTGCACAAAGAAGGGATCCATGGCCTTGGTGGGCGTGACGTAGGAGGAGAATGTAGAGTATGCAAGGGCCTTGGACTCGCGGATGGTCTGGAAAACAATGGAGGACATGTTGCCACCATAATATTCGTTGAACATGCGGATGCTCTTGTACATCTCGGGGTCATAGACGACGGAGCGCGAGAGCCATAGGATCTCGGCTTGCACCATGTCATAGTCCACAAAATAGACCTTGGTCTTATTGGTTTCCTGGTAGGTAAATGGATTTTGGGTCGGCACGGGCTTGAGGATGGCCGGTGTCACATGCAAGCGGTCGAGTGCCGCCGTGACCTCCCCAGCACCTGCCGGACCATAATATAGGATGCGGTGCTGGTAGCCCGTGATGCCCTTGATCTTGTCGATGAGCGTATTTGCCTTCAATGCCTTCAACTGCGCCTCTGAGAGCACATCGTTGAAGGGATTGCGTGGGCCATACATGCCATAGCTCTGCATGCTGCGCCACAGGATGGTGCGCTTGTCGAGCTTGGCATCGGTGCGTGACTTCAAGGTGCGGTCCACGAGCGAGGCCAGGGCGGCATCGTTGGGTTTGCAATTGTTCAGCACATGCTCCAACAACTCCACGCTGGCGTCGAAGTTTTTGGTGAGGCCGCTCACATACACATAGACCTGGTCGTCGCCCGAGCTCACGTCAAAGCTCGTGCCCAGCTCGTAAAATTTCTTGGAGACATCGTCTGGACTGTATTTGTCGGTCCCCAAGAATGGCAGGTACTCGATCGCAAACGCCAGCTCCTTGTCGTGCACCTTGCCGATGTCGAGCAGGTAGTACAAGGTAAACAAGGTGTTTTCATCATTTTTCACGTAGTGCAATGGCACGCCCGACTTGAGGGTCGATTTTTGAAGGTCGGTGGCATAGTCGAGGAAGCGTGGCTCGATGGCAGGTGCCTCCATCTTCACAATGCCTTGGAGAAAGTCGCTCTGTGCCTCGCGGTTCACCTCGACGGGCGTGATTTGTGGCTTCACGACCTTGGCGACCTGCTCGCGCTCGCCGATGCGCTTGTACACGACGACATAGTTGTTTTGGTAGTACTTGTTGGCGACACGCACGATGTCCTCCTTGCTGAGCTTGCGCATCTTGTCGATGCGCTGAATGTAATCTTCCCAATTTTGGTTGGTGATGAAGGCCTCGATGTAGTCGCCAGTGCGGCCACGGTTGCTCTCAAACTGGCGCATCTGCTGGATCTCCATGTCGTTCACGACAGCTGTGACCATCGACTGCTCAAACTGACCCGTCTTGATGAGGTTGAGCTGGTCGAGCAGCATCTTCTCGATGTCTTCCAGCTTCTGTCCTTCCTTGGGCGAGCCGCCCAGGATGTGCATGCCATAGTCGGTCATGATGCCCGAGTAACCATAAGCCTCGAGCACTTTTTGTTGCTTCACGAGGTTCAAGTCGATGAGGCCCGCGGTGCTGTTGCTCAGCATGTAGTCGATCATTTCGATCGCAGGCAGGTCGGCATCGCCAGCGCCGGGCAGGCGAAAGCCGATGTTCACAAATTCGGCCTCGGGACCGGTGACCGTGAGGCGCTTCACGGTCGTGATGGGGGCCTCGGTCGTACCCTGGTAGCGCATCACGTCCTTGTTTTGGAAGCTGCCAAAGTTGGCGTCGATCCAGGCGATCACTTGGTCAGGGTCAAAATCCCCTGAGATGCAGATCGCCATGTTGTTGGGCACATAATAGGCGGCATAGTATTCCTTGATCTTCTTGATCGATGGATTCTTCAAGTGCTCCACCGTGCCGATCGTGGTCTGTTGGCCATAGTTGTGCGTGGGGAAGAGGGCCTCCATCAGCTTGGCCGATGCTTGGCGGCGGTCGTTGTCGAGGCTGATGTTCTTCTCCTCATAGACGGCCTCCAACTCTGTGTGAAACAAGCGCAACACCGGGTTGCGAAAACGCTCCGACTCGATCTTGATCCATTTCTCAAGCATGTTGCTCGGGATGTCGTTCACGTACACAGTGCGCTCAAATGAGGTGTAGGCGTTGGTGCCCTTGGCGCCGATGGAGCTGAGCATTTTGTCGTACTCATTGGCGATGGCATACTTGGCCGCCTCGCCAGCGACCTTGTCGATCTGGGCATAAATCTCCTTGCGCTTTGCCTCGTCCTTGGTGGCGCGGTATTTCTCATACAGCTCCTCGATCTCGTCGAGCAGGGGTTTTTCCTTGGAGTAATCGAGCGACCCATAGCGGTCGGTGCCCTTGAAGAGCATGTGCTCCAGGTAGTGGGCGAGGCCGGTGCAATCCTTGGGATCGTTGTTGCTGCCCGTGCGCACGGCGATGTTTGTTTGGATGCGTGGCTCGCTTTTGTTCACGGTCATGAGCACACGCAAGCCATTCTTGAGGGTGTACATGCGGCTAGCGAGCGGGTCGCCGCCTACCTCAAAAAAGGTGTATTTGCCATCGTTGGATGTGCGGCTGAAAACCTGGAATTTGACCGCATCCTTGAACTTGGATTTCTGAGCCCATGCACCGGTGGAGGCGACGGTGAGCAGAATCGCCAACAGGAATGCTGGCTTGAAAAAATGCTTCATACGCTTTACTTTTTAGCTATCGAAACGCTGGAACCAATCATTGTGCATATTTGCAAAGCATGTGCCGAAAAGAGGATCTTGGCACAATCCATGCGCAAATTACGAAACACTTTCGAGACCCAAGGGTTGCAATTCCATGGCCGAATCAATTTTCATCGTTCCCTCTGCCTCGCGTAGCGAGCAGTACGAGAGCCTGTTGCCGCAGATCAAATCCCTGATCGAGGACGAGCCCGACCTCATCGCCAACCTCGCCAACGTGGCGGCGGTGCTCAAAGAGGCTTTTGGCTTTTTTTGGGTGGGCTTTTATTTGATGAAAGAAGGCGAATTGGTCTTGGGTCCCTTCCAAGGCCCGCTTGCCTGCACGCGCATCGCGCTCGGCAGGGGCGTGTGCGGAGCCTCTGCCGAGCGCCGCGAGACCCTCGTCGTGCCAGACGTCGAGTTATTCCCCGGCCACATCGCCTGCTCCAGCCTTAGCCGCTCAGAGATCGTGGTGCCCATGCTCGGTGGAGATGTGGTATTCGGCGTGTTGGACGTCGACTCCGAGCACCTCGCGCATTTTGATGCCGTGGATGCAAAATGGTTGGAGATCCTGGTCGCCGAGCTCGTGCGGCACCATTGGGGGAATTGAAAATGGAGAATTGAAAATGGAGAATGGAGAATGGAGAATGGAGAATGGAGAATCCCGCCTTCGGGATCGGTGCAGCCAATGGAGAATGGGTTGGCCTTCCTGTTCATCTTTCTGATTTCATTGCCGATCGTTCCGTTCTTCACAAATTCCAAGCTATAGGCATCGGGCAATGAGCCCGCAGGCTTGAACAAGCGTGGTTGTGATTTGTGAAGTGCTGATTATTTGTAAATTGCGCCCAGATATCTGATTGCAATAAAAATGAAAAAACACCTATCGATTCTCGCACTCGTGGCCACCTTGGCGATGGGTATTTCCTTGGCCGGCTGCAACGATGCCGCCCAAAAAGCGGCAGAAATCGCCGTGAACAACAAGGCCATTTGCCGCAAGACGGTGAATGCCATGAACGACGGCAAGCTCGAAGTCCTGGACTCGGTCTTCGCCCCCGACTTTATCGAGCACACGCCCGATCCATCGGTCGAGGGCACTGGCATCGCCGCGCTCAAAGCCAGCTATGTGATGATGCGCACTGCATTCCCAGACGTGCATGTAGAGGTCAACACGGCCTGCGCCGAGGGCGATCGTGTGATCATCCACCAGACATTCAACGGCACCAACACGGGCGAGATGGCTGGCATGCCCGCCACGGGCAAAGTTGTGAAGGCCGACGCCGTGGACGTGTTTGTGCTCAAGGACGGCAAGATCACCGAGCACTGGGCCGTGTACGATGGCATGGGCATGATGATGCAGATGGGCTTCATGATGGTGCCCGAGGGCGCCATGCCGATGGACTCGGCAAGCGTGGATTCCGCAGCAGTGCCAGCCGCACACTGAGATTGTCTATCGCCCTGTGAACAAAAAGCCGCCTCGGTTGAGGCGGCTTTTTGTTTGCGGTAACATCCTACGAAAAAAGGGAGGCCACGCGACCTCCCTTGATTCTATTTCATCATGCACGTTGGCAAATTTACCTTCCACCAACGATGATCTTTGCATTCTCCAGCACCTGCCCCTCGCGGTCGCTGATGCGCATCATGTACATGCCAGGCGCAAAGTCCTTGACGGAGAGCATGTAGGAGGGCGTGTCCAGGGTCTTCTGATCGATCAATTTGCCTTGCATGTCGGTCACCTCGATGTTCAGTGCCTGGTCCAGACTGCTCTCGATGGTGAGGTAGTTTTGGGTCGGATTGGGGAAGAATCGGATGCCGCTTGCACTAGGAGCTGTGGTGGCCACCAAGTTTTGGTACACGTCGCGGTACTTCACCTGCTGCGGCTGGAATTGTCCTTGCTGAAAGCGCCCTGAGATCTCGAGGATCGGGATGTGGACGCCATTTGCGAGGAATTTGATGGTCTTTTGTTGGTTGGGGACACCGATCGGGAAGCCGTTGAAGATGATGCTATCCACGCCAATGGTCGTGGAGACCAGCCGCAGGCAGGCGATGGTCTCGTGGGGCGTAGTGATCGTGCCCCAACCGTCGACTTGGTTGATGCGGTAGCCTTCTTGCGCAAACCGCAGCCCATTGCCCAGGTCGGCCGAAAACTTGTAGGTGCTGCTGTCGCGGTCGAGGTAGTCCAGGGGAAATTTGTACAATTCATCCTCGTCTGAATAGTAGGCAGCCAATGGAACGCCGCTGTAGCGAAATCCGACGCCCTCGGCCTGAAAATCGTTGGAGGTACTGCGGTAGAAGTTGTACACGTTGGTGAACTGAAATGGGCCGCCGCCCAAGGTGTCGGCGATCTTGGTGCCATATTGGTTCAAGCCCAGGAAATAAAACGCATAGACCGTCTGCAAGGAAAAAACATAGTCCACACGATCTTGGCTCACAGGGACCATTTGGCTGTAATCCCAAGTTTGGTTGGCGCCGGTTTGGACGATGTCGATGCCTTGAGGGATCACATTGCTGTAGCGCAGTGTGTCGCCGGGCGTGGGCATGTCGTTTTGGGTGATGGTGATTTGACCATATCCCATGACCGACAGCGAGGAACAAAGAAGAAACAGTAGCTTTCTCATATCATTGATTCAATCAACGAATTTAGCAATTCGTTTTTTCAGCTCCTACCCTTCTTCACCGAGGAATTATGATCGTTGGCCGATTCCGATCAAAATCATTTTTGGCGACACTTTTGGTGGCAACCACCCGCTCATGGGCTTGTGGTGGCACACACCACCCGAAGGTGCAAAATGCAAAAAGGGGCGACACCATCGGCATCTCCCCTTTTTCATTTTTTGCAACGCCGTTTATTTCAGCAGCTTGAAGTCGAATGGGATCGTCACCCACACCTTGATCGGCTTTCCTGCTTGGATACCGGGGGTGAAGTTGAGCGCACTGATCTTGTCGGTGACAGCCTTGGTGAGGATCGGGTGAGGATCCTTGATCACGATGTGCTTCACGTAGTGGCCGGTCTTGTCGACCTGCACACGAATGATCACCTTGCCTTCGATCTCGGCCTCCTTGGCCATCGGTGGGTAGCCGATCAAGCCCTTGAGCTGATCGAGGTTCACCGGGGCAGGCTCTTTCTCCAACAAAACGAATTCGCTGGGGCCGATTTCTTTTTCGGGTTCCTTGACCACGACATCCTCGACGCCCTTGCCATCGATGTCCCCAAAATCGTAGGCGCCAGTGGTGCCTTCGACGTCCTCGGTACCGATGTCGGCCTTGGTTTCCTCGAGCTCGTCCATTTCCTTGATGGTTTCCTCTTCCTTGACCTCATCATCAGGCTTGGGGGTCGGAACCTTGAACTCGATCTGTGCCTTTACGGGAGGCGGCAACTCTGGGGGTGGTGGCGGCACTTCCTCCTCGTTGAGGGGCGGCGGCTCTGCGAGGTCGGAGAGCTGCACCGGAATCACCTCGATTTCGGCCTCCTCCTCATCAAAGAATCCTGACCATTCAAGCGCCTTGGGCGCAAAGGTCATCATCAAGAAAAGGATGAATGCGATCAAAGCCGCCCGCTCCAGAAGGCGGTTGTACTTCTTGCGCATCTCATAGGCCCCGTACTCTTTTGCACGCCCCTCGAATACGATTTCGTCGAGGTCGGCGTATACTGTTTCGCTCATAGTATTGACGAAGATTTCTTAGAGAACGAACGGAGATTCCGTTTTCGTATACCCTTATTTCAAATTATTATCGAGCATCAAGAGGGAATCAACCGACGACATCTCAGCGAGTGCATACTTGGGCACTTTGTTGATGCGCATCTCATCCAAGATGTCGACCATGTTTTTGTACTTGCTCGTCTTGTTGGGTTTCAAGACGATGATGGGATCCCAGCAGCCAGGTGCATTGTTGTTGGTATTGCACCGGTTGGGAAACCGATCGAGGTGCTCCTTGATCACCTTACGAATGCCATCTGACGAAAAGTCTGTACTGAAGACTTTGGGGTCGGTGATGCCTTGGTAATAGTGGATCTTGTCGTTCTCACCCATGATGAAGGTCATGACCTTGGACTCTGCCACGTCGACGTTCTTGTCCTCGGGCTTGTCAGTCTTTGGGGGCTTGATAAGCTCCATCGCCTGAGGTGTCGCCAGGGTCGTGGTGAGAATGAAGAACGTGAGCAGCAAGAACGCCACGTCCACCATCGCCGTCATGTCGATGCGGGTAGACTTTTTCTTTTGCTTGGGGCCGCCTTTGTGTTTACCGCCGCCGCCACCGCCTGTATCTACTTCTGCCATTTTCTAAGCCTTATTTAAGGTCTTTCAATGTGAGCATTGCTTTGTCTTCGGGCGACAAGGGTGCGAGTGCATACCTCGGCGCGCCAGTGATTTTCATTTCATCCAATGCATCCACCATGCTTGCAAAGTTGGCGTCGGCAGTCGGCTTCAGGGTAATGATGAGCTCCGGATTGGCGGCGAGGTGCTCCCGAACGACTTGTCGGATGCCGGTCTCGCTGAAATCGGTGGTGCTGATCGTGCTTCTGTCGCAGCCTGCATACCAATGCACTTGGCCGTCTTTGCCAGGGAAGATCTCGAGCATCTTGGAGCATTGCACGTCGGTGACGCTGTCTCCAATCGGCTTGATCACTTCCATGGCCGTCGGCGATGCCAGGGTGGTGGTGAGGATGAAAAATGTCAACAAGAGGAAGGCTACGTCGACCATAGCCGTCATATCGATGCGGGTGGAGCGCTTGCGCTGACGGCTGCTTGAGCCCTTCATTGCACTTGGATTTTGCTGCACTTCTGCCATGATATTATCCTCCTGTGTTTAGTGTTTCAACTATTTGGGGGCTTCGGCACCTGGAGCTTCAGCAACTTCAGGTTTTGGCCCATTGGGATCGGCCTCCAAGCCTGTGATCAAGTTGAACCGGTTGATGTTGACGTCTTGCAACGTGAAGATCACCTTGTCCATCTTTTCATAGACGGTCTCGCGGTCGCCTTTGATGGCAAATCGCAGGGACTGATTGGTGCGCCTTGCGGCGTTGATCCACTCCTTGAGCTCATTGGTTTGACCACGGCGCGTGTCGATGGGGATCCCGCGGTAGGGATAGTCCTTCATCTTCTCGGGGTTGGGCTCGTTGAGCCACGCTGGAAGCTCCGCCATTGGCACGCCAAAGCTTGGCGTGTTGATGAAGAAGACCATTCCTGCGGGCGAGATGTTGAGACTGTAGTTCTCAGCGATCTTTTCGAGCATGCCCTGCCGGGTTTCTTGAGATGTACCTATCACCACCATGCCATCTCTGTCGACCGTAATCGTGAAGAGGTTGGTGGCAGGTATCTTGGTCGTAGAGATCGAGGTCGGCGTATCGACGATGACCTTGTCCTGAGCCTTGAACTTCGTCGTCAAGATGAAGAAGGTCAGGAGCAAGAAGGCGACGTCCACCATCGCGGTCATGTCTATCGACGGATTTTTCCTCTTTGGTTTTACCTTCGGCATGATACCCTTACTTTATGTATACAACTTCAAGACAGGCCCATTTAGTATAGGCGCTGCAAGAAAAATTATTAGTGCGTCGTCTCGTAGGTCTGAACGATGCTGTAACCGGCTTCGTCGATCTTGTAGGTGAGACCGTCGATTTGCACAGTAAAGAAGTTGTAAAACACGATGGCAAGGGCAGAAGTACCGATACCGATGGCGGTATTGACAAGCGCCTCGGAGATACCCGTAGCAAGTGCGGTGGCATCTGGTGCACCAGCGGTAGCAAGGGCAGAGAAGGCCTTGATCATACCCATAACGGTACCAAACAGACCGACCAACACCCCGATGGATGCGATGGTGGCAATGATTGGCAGGTTACGCTCCAGCATCGGCAGCTCCAAGGAGGTGGCCTCCTCAAGTTCCTTTTGGATGGCTTCGCGGTTGGTTTCCTTGTCGGCCAGCGGGTTGAGGTCCACTTCTTGATACTTGATCAAGCCAGCCCTCACCACGTTTGCCAATGAGCCACGCTGCTTGTCGCAAGCCTGGATCGCACTGTCGATGTCGCCATCACGCAGCGACATGCGCACACGCTGCACAAAAACGTCGACAGAGGAGGAGCCTTGGGCCATGCGAATGGAGATCAAGCGCTCAAAGAAGAACACCCAAACCATCAGGAACAAAGCCATACCGATGGGGATCACGGCCCCACCTTTGTAGATTGTGCCAAACATGTTCAACGGGTGACCCTTTACAGAGTCTCCGCCATCAAAGTTGTCTGGCGATGCAAACACCGTATAGAAGGTCACAAATGCCACAGCAAAGGACAACACGATGACCAATGCGGGGAACCATGCCTTCAACGGGCTACTTTTTTTGATTGTGCGGCCGCTATCGCCTGCACCGGTACCTACAGTTTTCATATCACGCTTTTACTAATTCAATATGTTTTAATGAATCCAGCAATCCTTATCCCTGGAAAGTAATTCGACCAAATTCACAGCCTGAAAAATGAACGCTCAAGTTAGCTTGATCTTTCTTATTCACAAAAGTTTTCATAAAAAATGAC
>JANMIM010001009.1:0-1251 GCA_031375795.1 Bacteroidota bacterium | reverse complement strand
GGCGCGAGGTTGATCTTGGCTTTGATCGTGTCGGTGCCATCGGAGATGCCCACGGCGTCGATCACATTGTATCCATCCACCACCTGCGTATTGAGCACGACCATCACGGCATTGCAGAGGTAGTCGGTCTTGGGGAAAAAGACATTGCACATGCGGCCCGGCTTGGGGAGCGGGCCGGGAGCGGGATTGGTGTAGACGAGGTGGTAGGCGCCCTTGGTGTCAAAGAGGATCACCTTCTGGATCGCGCCCGCGCCATAGCACTCGGAAATGGCGACTTGCTGCACCTGCATGGGAGCGTCGTAGCCGAGTTTGATGTATTCCTCCCGTGGTGAATTGGCGTCGCTGGGGGACCAGGCGCATTCAAAGGTCTTGGTATTGGTCTCTGGGTCAATGTTGGGCGGCCCGACGGCTTGCTTGGCGGCAAATTGTGCGGGGTTTGCGGCATCTTTGTATTCCGTGGAATACTCGATGACTTTGCTGGCCCATTGCACCGTCTGTGCCATGGCTGGGCTGCAACCAAGGGCCGTCAGCAGACAGCCCAACATCCAATTTTTCATTTCTTTCGTGCTCATTTTTGCATTCCAATTCTTGACCTATTTTCCTCGCGGCCATTTACCCGGCGCCCGCCTTCGTTCTACCCTACAACGTGACAAAGCAATTTCGATACCGAATCTCTAAATGATCTAAAAATACACGACCGTCGCTCCGTTTCCATACTCCATGGGCTCGGCAAGCTCATAGCGCTTCACGAAGGCAAAGCCCTTGAGTCGGTTGTGCAATTCCTTTTTCAGCGTGCCGTTGCCGATGCCGTGGATGAAGACCATCGAGTCCAGGTGGTAGATCTGCGCATCGGTGATGGCTTTTTCAAAGGCCTCGAGCTGCAGGCGCAACATCGTGTTGCTGTCGATGTTCATCGGGTCCTTCATGATCTTGTGCAGGTGCAGGTCCACCACCTTGGGTGGCTTGGGCGGTTTTTGGCTCACGACGCGCACATCGGCAAAGTCGTCGCCGAGGTCCTGGGCCGCCAATTGTTTCTCCTCGAGCATGAATTCCCAACCCTCGACATTGAGCTCGGGGATCATGCGCGGCGGGCTCGTGAAGATGTCGGTCTTTACTTTGATCTCGATGATGACGGGCGGGATGGGCTTGGGGTGCTCGATGCGGGGAAATTGCAGCACTTGCAGGTAGATGACGCGGGCCATGTGAAAGTCGGCCGGGGCCTGCTTGCCGAGGAAGTGGTTGTTGCGCGGC
>JANMIM010000986.1:0-1060 GCA_031375795.1 Bacteroidota bacterium | reverse complement strand
AAGGTCACCCTGCGCAGCAGCGACCATGGCAAGTTCAAGACGCCGAGCCTGCACAACATAGAACTCACGGCGCCCTACATGCACGACGGCCGATTTGCGACCTTGGAAGAAGTGGTCGAGCATTACAACTCGGGCATCCAGCGTTCGGCTACACTCGATCCCAAGATCAAGGATCCAGATGGCCTGTACCTCACCGCGCAGGAAAAGGCCGATCTTGTTGCGTTCATGAAGGCGCTGACCGATCAGAGCTTCATTTCCAATCCAGCTTTTTCAGATCCGTATTGAGCCGATCTTGGTTTTGAGTCGACCTAGTCGCCCTTCAAGTGAGGCCATTTGGGGGCCCAGTGTCAACGCATCTTGATCGGGTCCGAAAAAATGATCCCCAGCAAAAAAATTCGCTTCCTGCTTTGGGGGAATCGCCATCCTGCCCTGTATTGTCAGTAGAATTAGGGTTTAGTTTTCAAAGAATTTAGGGTAAGCAATTTTTTTGATGGACGAGATTGGGCCGCACTTGCGGCCCAGTTCTTTTGAATCAAAACCCAAAACGATCAAAATAGAAAACCAAATCCAACCCACAACCACTTACATCACCATCTGCCCACTGTTCACTGTTCACTTTTCACTTCCCCACTGTTCACGCTCAATTGCTTCCATCAAACCGCGCGGATGTCGTCTCCTCGTTTGCATACACATCGCGCCCGCCCAAGGCGTTGCGCAGCGTGCGCCACATGATGCGCTGGTCCAGGCCGAGGCTACGGTGCTCCACGTACCAGACGTCGAGCACAAATCGCTCCGTGAAGCTGAGCGCGTTGCGGCCATTGACCTGTGCCCAGCCAGTGATGCCGGGCCGCACCTCAAACCGTCTGCGCTGCGTCGCAGAGTAGAGGGCATCGTATTCATGGATCAAGGGGCGCGGACCGACGATGCTCATTTCGCCCTTGAGCACATTGATGAGTTGCGGCAACTCGTCCAATGAAAAACGTCGCAACAATCGGCCGATCCCCGTGAGGCGCTTGCGCTGATCGTCCTCCTCCCGTTCGCCTGCCACGATGTCGCGCAG
>JANMIM010000930.1:0-7688 GCA_031375795.1 Bacteroidota bacterium | reverse complement strand
CACCGCATCCTGCTCCTCCCGCATGAGATCGATGAGGCCACGCAAGCTCGTGAGCGGAGCGCGCAGGTCGTGGGCGGCATGGTAAATGAAGGAATCCAGCTCCCGGTTGGCCTTTTCCAAGGCCAGGTTCTTGTCATTGAGCGCAATCGATGCATCCATGTACTTGGTGATGTCGCGCCCGATCCCCATCAATCCCACGACCTCGCCCGACGCGTCCTCGATCGGGGCGATGACCGTGTCCATGAGCGCCAACTGCCCGTCTGCAAACTCCACCCATTGTTCGGAACGACTTGGTTGCCGCGAGGCCATCACCCGCTGGTCCTCCAAGAGAATCTGCTCGGTCAATTCCGTGGGCAGGAAACTCGAGGTATTGCGCCCCAGCAAGACCTCGCGCGGCACACCGGTGAGCCGCACCAAGGCATCGTTGAACTCCAAGTAACGGGAATCACGGTCCTTGAAAAAGACCAAGTCGGGCGTGTGGGCCAGCAGTTGCTGCAGCAACTGGTATGTCATCAAAGTCTCTGTCATCAAAGCAATTGCGAAGCTTTGGGTCAAATTACGCCGCGACAAACTCTGATACAAGATCGGCCTAGACCGATGTTAGGTTGCCGATTATTTTGTTGGCGGCAGGTACACTTGGAAATAGGTTCCCTTGGGCCCGGGCGTCCAATGCTGCAGCACTTCGTGGAGCAAGGAGGATCGATAACGCAAGTCGGGGGCATCGGCCTCGCCGATGCGCGACAGCTCCACCAAAACCGCGCCGCCAGGCTGTGCCATCGCAGCCATGACCCGCGCCATTTGGTCAGGCCCCACTTCGGCATCGTGCTCCCAATCGATCGGGAGCACGGGTGGCAACCCCATCAAGTAATCCGCCGCCGGCATGGCGGGCATCACCGCCATTTGCGGATACTTTGTTCGCCACGCCTTGTATTCGCCCAGCATGTCGATCTGCGCCTGCCCCGTGCGAATACCGCCCATCGGCGCAAACACCTCCCCTGCCCCACCTTGCAATTGCCAGCGGGGCGCATCGCGGTAGGGATACATTTGCAAGAGGAAAAAACCCACCATGACCAGCGCCAAGCCCCCTGCCACCAAGCGGCCCGTGCGTGCCCCCTGCCAAGGCGGCTGCGTGAGATGGCTGTGCAAGGCATACAACCCCGGCAATGCATACAAGGCTGGCACCGGATAGCCCCAGCTCAAGCTGCTTGCCCAGGAGATCGCCCCCATCATCAGCAACAGCGCGGCCCCTTTGCGATTTCCCCCCCGCCACAACACAATCGCTTGCAACAAGGCACCCCACAAAAGCAAATGGTAGATGCCCAGTCGCGGCGGCACGAATTCATTCCCCCAAAACGCCAAGCCAGCCAGTGCCAACGGATAGAGCGAGAGCAGCCCATACACAACCCATGCAAACGGTGGCAAACCGCGTTCCATGCCCGACCGCCGTACCACAAGCCACAAGACCGCTGCAAGCACGGCAGCAAGCACCCCGCCCGGAAACAGGTACCGGAGCAATCCCGCCTGAAAGAGTTCGCTGAGGCTGCTTGCACCGGCGGTTTGGGCGAGCATGGCCGCCCAGAATCCATCGGGCAGGCACAGGTAGAGCGCGCAGGCACCCATCGCGAGCATGCCTGCAAGCGCCACCGCGGTCACCCGCAAGGCCACGCGAGGCCCTTGCAGCACCCCCAACAGCGCCATGCCCAGCGGCAACAAGATCGCAAAGGGTTGCTTGGCGAGCGCGGCAAGCCCGAGCGCGACGAGCCCGAGTACCATCTGCCAATGCGCCCGTGGATGCGAGAGCAACCACAGGCCCAGACTCGCAAAGAAGATGCCATCGACCGTGTGCCAGGGCATTGCCGCAAAGTTGTGGGCGCTGAACAGGAAGGCCAAGGTGCCGAGCATCCATGGCGAGACGCCATCGGGCTTGAACTCAAAGGTCCGCCGCAAGGCCAGGATGCCAAACAGCACAGCAGCCCAGAGCATCAGGTAATAATCGAGCCGCATGCCCAGCATCTGCCATTGCCGGGGCCAGACCATGAGTTCCAAGGCATGGAGCCACGGCGTGAGCGGCGGCCTCACATAGCAAAAATCCACATAGGGCACCTGCCCGTGGACCACCCGCCAAGCGAGTGCGGGCACAAATCCCTGGTCGGTGTCGGCAAATCCATCAAAGCCATACAGCAGGAAATAGCCCACTGGCAGCAGCAGAAACAGCAGCTTGCCATCGCGCAGGATATTTCCAAGGGCTTTCATGGTGGACGAAGATAGGAATTTTGGGCGGGGCAATGGCGGATGGGTGAATCTAGGCCCCTGCGGGCATCATTCCCCCGGCTCCAGGTCCTGCTTTGTCGACCGCGCGCCGTAGGCGCTGATGGCCTTGAGCATGCCCACCACATCGTCCTCAAACAGGCCAAAGGGCAGCGACACGGGCGTGCCGTAGCGCTTCATCATGCGCTTGAAGACGTGCTTGCGCATGTCGGAATACCGCGTGAGGTAGGCGGCGGGGCGCTTGAGCTTCACGAGCACCTTGCGGGAGAGGCCATATTTGGCGACCTCGTAGCCTTCGATTTCAGACCAGAGGATCTTGCCGTGGTAGATGGGCGAAGCGTGGAACCACAGCCCGGCGGCATCGGCCTTGAGCAGGGGCTCATGCTTGAAGACGCGCAGGAAATTGTAGAAGGCGAGGTAGCCAAAGACGACGCAACCGAGGAAGGAAATGAAGAAAACCATGAGGCGGAGTTCATAGTGCATCACGATCTCCGCATTGCCCATCGTCCAGACACTCAAGCCAAATGCCGCGCCCATGATCAGCGCTTGCAGGATCAATTGCGGCCTTTTTGCCTTGAAAATGAGTTCGTCGGCTTCCATGGAGGCAAGTTAGGAAAATATGTGTTCCTTGGCGCTTGCCATCGGATTGTTTGCGGGCCGCAGCTGAATTCGAGTCGCAGTTTCCTCAGTCCTCGGCCACAAACTTGTAGCCGACGCCTTTTACGGTTTGGATGTATTGCTCGCCGATCTTGATGCGGATCCTTCTGATGTGCACGTCGATCGTGCGGTCCACGACGATCACATCCTTGCCCCAAATCTCGTCAAAGATGCGCTCGCGGGTCACGACCTTGTTGCGCAGCGTCGCCAGGAGATAGAGCAGCTCAAACTCCTTGCGCGGCAGCTTGATTTCCTCGTCGCCGTTGATGATCAGGTATTTCTCGCGGTCGATCAGGAATGGGCCGACCTTGAGGGCCGTGGGATTGTTTTTCTGTCCGCGTCGGTGCAAGGCCTCTAGGCGCGAGAGCAAGGAGCGCAGCTTGATGGGCTTGGTCACATAGTCGTCGGCCCCTGCATCAAACCCCGCGACCTCGGAGTACTCCTCGCTGCGGGCGGTGAGCATGAGGATGATCGTCTCGTCAAAGGCCTTGTCCTGCCGCAGGGTGCGGCAGACCTCGATGCCGTCCTTCTTGGGCATCATGATGTCCAGCAGGATCATGTCTGGCAAATGACGGATTGCCTTCTTGAGGGTCTCCTCGCCATCGTGGGCCGTGATCACCTCATAGCCGTCTTTTTCAAGGGCATAGGCGAGCAATTCCAGGATATCTGGCTCATCGTCTGCAATCAAAACCTTTTTTGCGGGCATCTTCTTGGATTTGGTGCAAAGGACGGTCGGGCTTGTGGCAATTGTATGGCTTGCCTGTTAAGAATTTGTTAATTGTATCCGTTCGTCGATGGCTGCAAGGCATGCGTCGAATATTTGGAGGCTTTTCCCGCGAATGCAGGACTTTGGCGTAGATTTGCAGAAGTTTAGAACATTTCGGAATGACTATGAAAACCCGTATTTGGATCTTGATGGCAGGCGTGATGCTGCTAGGTGCATGTGCAAAGGTGCCGATCTCAGGTCGCCGCCAAATGAAAATGTTGCCCGCCTCGACACTCAATCAGATGGCCAACCAAGAGTACAACAAGTTTCTCGCGAGCCACACCCTGTGTACCCAGGCAGACAAGGTGGAGCAGGTGAAGCGTGTGGGCGAACGCATCCAGCAGGCGACCGTCAACTATTTCAGACAGAAAAAGCAGGCCAAATACCTCACCGGATACAAGTGGGTGTTCAATGTCGTGGAGGAAGCCACGGTCAATGCCTTTTGCATGCCCGGCGGCAAGGTCGTGGTGTACACCGGCCTGCTGCCCGTGACGCTGAACGACGACGGCCTCGCCGTGGTCATGGGCCACGAGATCGCCCACGCCATCGCCAACCATGGCAACGAGCGCATGAGCCAGGGCCTCGCCGCCCAAGCAGGCGGCATGGCGCTCTCGGTCGCCGTGAGCGGGCAGTCGGCCCAGACACAAGACCTGTTCATGCAAGCCTATGGTGTCGGCGCCAATGTCGGTGCCATGCTGCCATTCAGCCGCCTGCACGAGTCAGAGGCCGACGAGATCGGCTTGATCTTGATGGCCATGGCGGGCTACAACCCCGACGAGGCCGTGGCATTTTGGCAACGCATGGACAAGGCCAGCAACGGGCAGACACCGCCTGCATTCCTGAGCACCCACCCCGCCCACAGCACCCGCATCGAGCGCCTCAAAAAAGTGGTGCCGACCGCAAAGCTGTATGCCCAGCGGTATGGGTTGAAGTAAAACGCGCCAAGAGGACCGATTGACAACCGTGCCATACAGGAGCAATCGCCTGTTTGGAGGACGATCCATCGCGTATCCCATCGCCAAGCGACCAAACATTTTGATCAACAATTATGATACCATGAAGGCATACATTCAAACAGATGATTCGGGAAACTTCTTCAACGTAAACGCCTACGTCGCACACGAAGGTTTCCAAAAGATGGGTTGGGAGACCGAGAAATTTTTCTCGCTCGATGAAATTCCCGACCAAGATCCGGCAGATGTCCTCGTCGGAGGCATCGGCAATGTGCGAAAACGATTGGCGCAATTGGGAATTGCAGGATCCGAGGTGGAAATCGATTATCCCCCTGAACTGCAAAAATATTTGGGGCGCAAAGTCTGGTCCACCACGATCGAGGCCTTGTTTCAGGATCCACAAAGCTGGAATGTCTTTGCCAAGCCGCAAACCGAAACCAAGAAATTCACAGGAAAGATATTGCGGGAATACAAGGACTTCATTGGCCTTGTGGACCCCGAAAATCCCACACAGATTTGGTGCTCCGAGGTGGTCGAATTCCTGACTGAATGGCGGTGCTTTGTGCGCTACGGGGAAATCATGGACATCCGGCGGTACAAGGGCGCGTGGGACACGCGGCTAGATCTCTCGGTGGTGCAAAATGCCGTCGCCGATTTCTCGCAGGCGCCGGCGGCCTATGGCTTGGATTTCGGGATCGATGCCTTGGGGCAAATGCGATTGGTCGAGGTCAATGATGGACATTCGCTGGGGACCTATGGGTTGAATGGTCTCCATTATGCAAAATTCCTGGCCGCCCGCTGGGCAGAACTCACGCATACGACCGACTACGCAAACTTCTGAGTCGAGTCCGAGGCCTCCGGTGCGCCGTGGCGTAACGATCGCCCATTTGCAGGAGCTTGCCCTGAGCTTGCCGAACGGGGCAAGCGAGAATGGGCTTCGAATGCCGGAGGCAAAGGGTCAGTAGTCCGTCGGCCGGAGGCCTTGGACTCAATAGGGTGATGAATTGAATTTCTGCACAATCAATGACTGGTCATTGGTATCCAGACACAGATCATTGATGGCAGTCGCATGGTCACCATGCCACCGCAATATACCACGGCCCCCCAATCGCCTACTTCACCTTCGGCTCCGCCTTCAGTTGGAAGCCGACTTTGGAGGCGCCGGCCATCTGGTCTTGGAGCTTCTCGCCGAGGGCCACGATTTGGATTTCCTGGAAGGCCGGGGCGATGAGGTCGGTGTCGATCGCCAAGAGCATCGTGCTCTGCACGAAGTTGCGCAATATCTCGTCGTTCACGAGGTTGGCGGCGATGTCGGGATGCATGAAATTGAGCTGCCGGATGCCCTCGATGTAGAAGTGCCCCTCGGCATTGAGCAGCAAGCGGGCGAGCAGGTAGCCTGCGTCGCTGAGGCGGTTGTACTTCACCGAGTCGGCCATGAAATTGTACACGACAATCGAGCCAAAATAGCCCCTGCGGGTATCTTCCTGCACATAAGGGCTCTTGGCGATCAAGTGCTCCTCGGTGAATGTCTGCACATTGGTCTGCATCTCAAACATGAGCAAGTCGCCAGAGAACTTGAGCCGGAATTCAAATTCGTTGACTTCATCATATTCGATCACCACCGACTTGTCGACCGTCGCAAAGTGCTCGCCCAGTACGGTGGCCATCGCCCCCGCCAGGGTCTTCAACCGTTGAAAAACAACATGTGTCGCACGAAAAATATGCTGCTTCAGCACTGCTTTTTCTTGCAGGAGGCCGATGATATTTGAGAGTTGATCTTCCATAGCACTAAGTAAGCAAAAATTTCGGGAACCACTGAATTGTGATGGGGTTGCGATAAACCTGCCTCGCAAGTATCGACGCTGAATGCAAGCGGCTATTGAAACGTTTTCTAAATGCATGTATCATTTGGTTTTTGATGGAACTGCCGAAACGTGCGACTCCGCTGGAGTCGTTATTCGTAATCGTGGCCCGCGGCTACAAACGTGTGACCGCTCTGCGGTCAGCCCGTTTGCGCTGAGCGCCGACTCCGTAGGAGTCGCACGTTTATAGAACAGCAACCCACCACCAAGTGCCGACTCCAACGGAGTCGCACGTTTGTAGCCCCGAAAGCATACCAGAAACATCAACTCCACCGCCGTGCGGTACGCAGCAGCGGAGTCGTGCTTCCATCAATAGAATGATCAAAAATTGAGTGACGGGTATTGTGGGTGGTTTTTCATTTTTGCAACGAACGATTTGCAATGCGCGTCACAACCCAACTCGAAATTTTCCATTTTCCATTCTCCATTTTCCATTCCCAATTGTTCATTCCAACACCACAATCCCTAGTCCATCGCTGATGTCTTTGCGCATTTTCATGAGCATCATGAATTTTTTCATGAGTTCGTCTTGCACGGCGGGTTCGGTCGCTGCGCGGAGCTTATCCTGGCATTCCTTGATCAATTTTTTCAGGTGGTGCATGTGGAAATGGTCCAAGGCGCTCTTGACCGCCGCCTCCAAGTCGCTGTCGATGTTGGGGGCCTTGATGTCATATTTCGCCCAATTCTCGCTCACCTCAAAAGGAATCGTCAGCAAGCTGCTCGCGATGCGCCCGATGTTGCGCTCCTCGTGGTTGAGGAAACGGTTCAGGTTCAGCGTGCCCGTGGTCGTGAAGTCCTGAAACAGCAGGGTCTTGAACTGCTGCAAGACGCGGTTGCTGAATTCGATGTCCAGCAATTGCTCGGTCAGGTATTCTCCCAGGCTCATGACCTCGCCCTCGCCCAGCTCCAATTCCCGCTCGGGATAGTTCATGTACAAGCGCAACAATTCCCGCTCCTGACTCACGATCTCGGGCTCCAATTCCTCCTGTGGAATCATCGCCTCGATCGGGATGTCATAATATTCGTTGCCGTCCATGGGCAGGGCCTGCTGCGCCTGCTTCTGCCGGAATCCCTCCTGCCTACTCTCCTGCCGCGCCTTGTCGGCCTGCGACTTGGTGATCGTGCGCTTGATCACGTCGATGCTGATGCCCAGCTTGGTGCTCGCGAGGTCGAGGTACACCC
>JANMIM010000889.1:0-5281 GCA_031375795.1 Bacteroidota bacterium | reverse complement strand
GGTAGACTTGTTGATGACCTTGTACTTGTAGAAGGTCATGTCATTGATTTGATCGGTGGTTGAAAATGCAAATGCAAGCATCTGGATCTCCAAGCCAATCGCCTCACCACCGGTCTCGGTGTGCACGTCGCCCTTGTCATTGACCACCCACCAAATTGCTTGGTCAGGTGAACCGCCACCCTCGCAAGGAGAGATGTCTGGATAGTCACCCGCAGAAGGGGTATAGTTAAAAGGATCGCCGTCGATATCAACGAATGGCGCCATTGCCAGACGATTGCCGTCGGCATCATCGCCAAATGCAGGCCATGTCTTCACTGCGGGATAATCGTCGACGTTGAGGGGTGTACCATTGGCCACCGCTTGCAGGTAAGCTGCACGGAAAGCCAAGATTTCATCCTTGGTCACCATGAAATGCTTGTCCCAAGCGGAGCACGTGACGTCGTCGATCGTCGCACCACCCGAGGTCAAGGGTCCTGGCCAGAAGTCGTTTCCGCTTTGGCGATAGGTTTGCGCAGCGACACGCAACTGACCGCTCTCATCCACACCACCGATCCAAAGTGAACCAGCAAATGATGAGTGACGAGAAGAGGCAGCTTGGTCGCGTGGCAACTTTGGAACCTCATACCTAGGATTGCCTACCAAGTCCCACCAAAAGTCTCCACCGTTGTGAATCATACAACGTACGTTGTTGATGTCCAACTCTACAGAGGAACTCGCAGGTGCGCAGTTGGCAGTCGTGCGGAATCCGTTGCCTCTTCCGGTTTTCTGGCCGATATTTTCCTTGGCCATAAGGCCGGAAACCGTCAGCAATGAAAAACAGGCAATGCTAAAAAATGTCTTTGCAATAATCTTTTTCATCTTCGTCATCGCTAGGATTAGAAGTTAAATTGAACGCCCAAACGAATACGACGTGGCAAGCTGTAATTGTTGGGGTTTTGCATACGTAGCGTATAAAGGTACGTAAATGCATCCCCGTCAATTGCCGCATTGATGGCCTGCTGACCAACACCCGTCTTGAGATAACCGTCATCCAGTGGCAGACCAGAGGTCTTGTACACGTTCAGAACGTTTTTGGTATTCAAGGCATTGAGCACCTGGAGGTAGACGTTGAAAGCATACTGCTTCTTGCGTACTGAACCGCCCGAGGCGTCTTTGACTTCATTACCATCTGCATCGAGCTTGGCCTTGCCGCCGAGCATGAAGTCTTTGTCGAATTTGAGGTCAAAACGCAACTGTCCAGGAAGGCGGCTACCGTTTGGCGTACCTGACAGCTGGATGTTTTGGTTGATGCCACTCTGCACGTCAGCCGCATTTGCGAGTGAGTTCACAGAGTAAGGCGTACCAGAACCCAGGTAGAACGTCATGTTCGCACCGGCATTCGACAATGGATAGATGGTTTTTTCGCCCAACGTGATGCCGGGGCCCTTATTGTCTTCGCCATACCAGCGATAGTCAATGTTGCCCGCAAAGCGGTGGCGTTGGTCAAAATCGAGCGGGAGCAACGCACGGATGGCGGTAAAGCCGTCCACTGCGCTCAAAGCATTCCTGCTAGAGGTAAAACTGGAGCCCGTACCAGAAGCAAACTGGAGGGTGTAGGAAGCCGTCATGCGAATGTTGCGCATGCGGATCATATTCATAGAAAACGTAAAGCCTTTGACAGTACCGAAGTCGATGTTGCTGTAGGTCGAGTAGGTCGTAGGATAAGCATCTTGGAAGTTGGTGATCTGGAGCATGTCACGCATCTCGCGGTAGAACGCGGAGACGGAAAGCGCCATGTAATCATTCAACTTCTGCTTGAAGCCCACTTCATAGTCGATCGTACGCTCAGGACGTAGGTTGGGGTTGGTGACCGTGATGGTCGAAGAGTTTTGCAGGTAGTAGTAGTCGGCGATCTGACCAGCCAACAGCGAGGAGCTACCGGCACCTGTCTGACCAGGGCGCTGGGCGAGCACGTCGTAGTGGGCAAAAAACACTGCCTCGCCCGAAATCGGGAAGGAGAAAGAGAGACGTGGCATCACGATCACCTGTGGCGTGTAGTCCTTGAACGAGTTGATCGAAATCTTGTCGTCTTTCAGGTATGGCTGCACCTCGCCGCCGGAACGAAGGCTTGCTGAGCTCGTAGGCACACCCTCGGTGTTGTACCAGATATTGGTTTCAGGATCGCGGAAACCGACGACTGAGCTTGGCGCATTGGCGTCGTCCATGTAAGGAACCCAATTGTCACCAATGTTATCACCGACGGTGAATCCATTTGCCTTCGCCTCTGCAGCCGTGTAAGTGGGGAACAAGACATAACCGTCCTTGAGGACTTTCTGGTTGGCGTCAAAACGGTCCACACGCACACCCACGTTGAAGATAATGTCTTCCAACTCAAACTTGTCTTGCACGAAACCTGAGATGTAGGTCGGTGCAAAAGCATTCATCGGGCGGTTTTGCTCATCTGTAAAGAAGGTCTCAGCCGCCACGCGCTTGGTCCTGTTTCCTTGGAAATCGTAACCGTAGTAGTTCACAAACTGGTTACCGTCGTTCAGGAGCTCGTTGGCGCTGAACATTCCCAAGTTGAGAATGCTGGGATCCAAGTTGTCAGTGACGATAAAGTCGATGCCGTTGGTATCCAAGCCGAGGGTCTCACGCAGGTTGCGGTCAAACGTGCTTTGGTCAGCCCCTTCGAAGAAGGATGGAGCATGCACGGTGTCCTGGAATTGGCCGTTTACATTCACCAATTCCCAGCTATTTGGATCTTGGTTGATGCCAGACAGGTGACGATTGGTGAGCTGACGCATGTAGTTCCAAAGGGCGCGGCTTCCCACTGCGTAGAAACGCTCCTGACGCTGCTCAAACTCGAAACCGATCTTGATCGCGTGGCCTTTGAATTCACCAGAGGCTTGGCCGGTCAAACGCGTTTGGTCAAAGCTGTATTTGCTGTAAGCGCCTTGGCTTGCACCTGGGCCGGAATACAACGAGTAGATTTGATCCACGCCATCACCGTTGCGAAGACCGCCGTAGAAGGCCAGGAAGTCCAAGTTACGGATGCTATAGTCACGCAAGCCTGTGAAAGGATTCACGATGCCATTTGTCCCGACATAGTCAAAAATGAAGTTGTCATAATTGGCTTGCAGCGGATTCTTGGACGTGCTTGGGTCAAAGGTCAAGTTGATAGGCGAGAAGCCAGCCGTCATGTAGTAACCAGCAGAGGACACGGATGGATTGTGGATGTCTGCATTGGCGATTGGATCGACAAAGCGATACACTTCCCTGCGGTCGTAGTCAAATTTGCCGATATAGCCGTAGTCAAAGATGTTGTCTTTGTGGACTGCATCTTGGAATTGGCGATCGTAGCGTGACCAGTCGGCCTGCAACTGATAGTAGAGGTTTTGGATAGGGCTGCCAGGGGCAGTCTTGAAGCTCTGCTGGAAACGGCCCCAACCGCTGTATTGGCGGCTTACAAACTGCTGATTGGCATCTGGGGCAAACAGCGAGTTGGCGTTGCTCCACTGGTCGGAATTGCCGTCGACAAAACCACCACCCAGCTTCACGATGATGTTTTCCGCAGGTTGGAAATCCAAACGACCATTCACACGGTAGGTGCGACCGGAATTGTTTTCCTTGAACTTGCTGATTTCCACCATGTCGGGCGTCACGAAGTTGCCGCGTTGCAGGAAGAAGTTTCCACTCTGGTCCAGAGTCAAAGGATTCGTTCTGAAATCCTCAAAATTGGCCGACTTCAATCGGTTGACACCGCCTTGGGCAGGATCTTGGTCCTTCTCAATCTGACCTTCGCCAGCGATGAAGAAGCCCAAGATCGGCTTATTGTAATTGATGGAGTCAATGTGCTTGGTGATGATCGGCCCCGAAAGGTTCACACCCAGGAGGTGATATCCATAAGCATCCAGAAACTGCGACGTCAGGTACTCGATGCCTCCAGTGAGATCATAGCTAGGTGAGGAGGTGGTCACCGAGATGATACCACCGATCACGTCACCGTACTCAGCAGGCGTACCGCCCGTGAT
Source organism: Bacteroidota bacterium (assembly GCA_031375795.1). Classification (GTDB taxonomy): domain Bacteria; phylum Bacteroidota; class Bacteroidia; order J057; family JADKCL01; genus JADKCL01. Next base: position 1,271 of record JANMIM010000889.1, on the reverse strand, counting down.
CACCGAGAGCTGACCGATCGACTTCTGTGGCAGGTTCAAGGTACCCCTCACCTTCACACCGTCGACAAAATACACCGTCGAGCTGCTACGACCACCGCGCATGTTGATGCCGTCACCATCATCGCTTTGGTACACACCAGGCACGATGGCGGCCAAGGAGTTGATGTTTCGCAGACCGATGTTTTTGACATCCGCACCAGAGATCGATCCACCGGTGGTCGTGTTGTCGATCGGAATGGTTTCCGTAATCGTAACCTCGGTAAGTTCCACACCCGTCTCGATGGCGAGCGGCACGGAGACCGTCTTGCTAGCTCCGACGTTGATGCCAGAAGCAACAATGTTGTTTCCTGCAAATGAAGCCCGCACCTCATAGAGGCCCGGCTCGACGTTAGCGAAACTATATTCCCCGTTTTCGTCTGTGTTTGTTCCGCCCTTCATGATGCCATTTGAAACGATCACCACCGAGGCAAACTCCACTGGCGCACCAGTTTCGTCCTTCACGGTTCCCTTGATCTTTCCGCCATCGGACTGCGCAAACACTGTCGAGCAGAAGAGCAAGCAAAGCCCTAGCCAAATTCCGACTCGTTTCATCATAATTCCATCCGAATTAATAGTACTTCCACTTAAAACTTAAAAACAGACGTTAAAGATAAAAACGAGAGATTCATTATTCCAAATCCGCACAAACAAAATCGCGCATGTTACGTATGTAGAATGTTTCGAACCGCTCCTCCTTTTCCTTGACAATCCCTCTCTGCTTGTAAAAAATGCTACAAGGGGCAGAGATTGATCCCTTGTAGACGGCAAGTTACACACAAATTAATCGAATCCACTGTCCTTTTGTGTGAATAGGTTACGCAATTGGAACAAACATTTTTGTAATTTAAGCGCTCTTATACACCGATCTTGTCTCTATGGAACTGATATTTGACATCTGCAAAAAGCTCAAAAACCACGAAATTAGGCAGATTCGCAACTACCTGACCTCATCTCCCTTTGAATTTGAGAAGGTGGGAAAGCTTTTCGAGTTGGTTACACGGTACAAAGACAAGGACGAAGACTTTTTTTCCAAAAAGTTGTATGATCGTCTGCCCGACAACACATTCAGGGTCACCAAATCGCGGCTCAAGCGCATTTTGGAGGATGTGATCCTCAACGACAAGAGTGTCACAGACTACGACACGGCCTATGTCAATGCCCAATTGCAAGGCAAGAAGCGGCTGCTGCAAGGCGAAATCCTTCTCGGCAGGGGTGCCTACATGGCCAGCAAG
>JANMIM010000882.1:0-4159 GCA_031375795.1 Bacteroidota bacterium | reverse complement strand
TCACGGGGGTTCGATTCCCTCACCTGCAACGACAAGCACGGCAAACAAGCCTCAATGTTCTTTTTTCCACCTTATTATTTAAAAGTCCAATGATGTACATCGCAATCGTTGTGCTCGTGGCCTTTGTCTTCGGTCGTATCGAAGGCAGGCGCATGAAGCGTGTCTAATCCACATGCAGGCATCAAGCACACCATTGGGAGGAACCCAGGGTTCCCGCCCAACAAAGATGCAACCGGCTGAGCGCTAGGGGTAGGTTCATGAAAATGCGCCTACCCAGCGTTCGCCAATGCGATCAGGGACTCAGGAAATCAGTTCCCGCGATTTCATTTTCTCCGTCCACAAGGAGAAGTCGCGGTTGGGGAAAATCAGCTTGAAGACAGCATGAGCCTCGGTCAGTTTCTGGAAGCAGATTGCCAGCTCAGGGTTTTTGGCATCGGCATCGGTAAACAGCAGTTGCCAATCGACGATGCCCATGAATTTGGCCAATGTCTCATAATAGTCCTGAAACGGGAGGCTCATCGGTAGCAGGTGCCCCCTCCTATAATAGATCAGTTGCTGTGGGATCCGTGGCGGCGAGTTGCCGTCCATGACCACGCCCGTAAATGTCTGGGCGATGCTGGGCTGGTCGATGACTCTCACGTTTTTGAGCAGGGCACGATCGGCTTCTGTGGTTCCGTTTTTGGCGAGAAAGGGCTCTGGCTCGACCAGGAATTCCTGCGGGCTGTTGAGGTTGAATGAGCCTTCACCTCGGTTTTGACGATCCCTGATCACATGATAGGTGATGCTATTGCCCTTGGTGAGCCCGATGATGGAGGTGAGCCAGTCACTCACCTCAAATCCCTCGTCCCTCAAGTCTGAGATCCCGCTGCGCTTCAAGCTTTCGCTCGGCGGGTCAAACTGATTGCGCACTTCGATGATTTTGATGTGTGGACTCGTCTCCAAGTCTTTCTTGAAAGAAGAAAACAATATAGAGAGGTTTCTCATTGGTCGTGGATTCTATTGCCTGAAATTAGGAACGCTTTTCACAATTTCCAACACTTTCCCATTTTTTATTACATGCACATCACCGATAACGCCGCCATTCCTGCCAAGGGCACTGGAGGGGCAAATGCGACAAATTCCCCTCAAATCGTTGATTGTTAGCGATCAATGACTCAATTTTTGAAAAAAAAATGCCTAGGAAAACACCAATTCGGCCCAAAATATTTCTATTTCTGGAGCAAATCCATCATGTGATCAGGGCTCCAAATCCTTGATCAATCGGGCAAATCCCTCACTGTCAATCGTTGCACCTCCGCAGACGATGACCAGGATTTTGGAGCCTGCTGAAAACTGCGGCGCAGGCGTGAATGCTGCGGCCAATGCGGCTCCGCACGCCGGCTCTACAATCACCTGAAAGGCGTCCCCCACAGATTTCATGCCTTCAACCGTTTGACGGTCAGTGCACAGAAAGCTCTCGACGTGCCTGCGCGTGGACCATGCAAAGGCTTCATCGGCCACCAATTTCGCTCCCAAACTGGTGGCGATCGAGTCGATGCGGTCGATCGCCACGGGCTTGCCGGCCTTCAAGGCAGCGGCAAAACTCGCCGCACCATGGGTTTCTGCAGCCAAGAAAGCGGCCTTTTTCCACCCGTTCCGCTCCATGCCCTCCATGATGCCACACAACAATCCGCCACCGCCGACCGATGCCACGACCCAGTCGGGCTCGTCGATCTCTGCGGCACATTCATCGATCATCGAGGCATGGCCACCCCACAGCAGCGGGTCATCAAAGGGCGGCACGTAGGTGGCACCCTCTGCGGCAGCTAGCGCCTGCGCAAGCGTGTGCGCCTCGGCCCAGCTCTCACCATGTGTCTGCACGGTCGCGCCCTCGCCCTCGATGAGGGCACGCATGCGCGCATTGGTGGTCACGGGCACGACCACATGCACGGCCGCGCCCAGACGGGCCGAGGCATAGGCCAGCGCGTAGCCCGCGTTCCCGCCCGAGGCGCAAACAAAGCGATTTTGGCCGCGGGCGACGTGGTGACGCACGAGGTGGGTCATGCCACGCAACTTGAAGGAGCGCGTAGGTTGGTGGCAGTCCATTTTGAAATGAACCGTCATTCCCAAGCGCGCATTGAGCTTGGGGGATTGGAAGATGGGTGTCGCTGCGTAGATCTCTTTCCTGTTCATATTCAGTCGCTTCGCCAGTGGATGGCGCTGGTTTTGCATGGGTCGCACCAATAAAAATAGGCCATTCCCTCGACGCCCCACTCCAGCTTCCTGCCATCTGCCATCGGCAGCGAGGAGTCTAGCTCCATCAGGAACCGCATGGTTTTGCCGCATTGGAAGCACTCGGGGTAGAATGTGCCTGAAAAGAACACGGGTGGCCCACCCAGTCGGTAGTGGTTGTGGCCATAGATGTATTGTTGGAAATACCAGGCCGGCCCCTCGTCTGCCAAGCGAATCTTGGCTGAGCGGATATAGGGAGTCGTACGTTCCGCAGGCACCACGGCCTGCTCCTCTGAGAGCTTTTGTAGCTTGGGCAATGTGATGCCGCCGTTGGGATGGTGCTGTTGGTAGGCGACGCCGCCGTCGAGCAGCACCGCGTCGAGGTTGCAGGCAAATATGAGGCGGTGCATGCCGCTGATCTTGAGGAAGGCAGGAATCGGGTCCAATGAGAGCAGGTGGTGCAGGAAGACCGTGCGGCCGCGGTGGTCTTGGGCTTTCATCTTGCCTCCGATGCCATATTCGCCGGGGAGCGGTCGTGTGTTCTGAAAGGTCTCGTGGTCGGTCGCCTGTTGCAGGTAGGCAAATGGGAAGATCATGTGCCAGACTTGCTCTGGATACAGCCGATTGAGGTCGTTGCCTGCCCAGATCATCCCCTGCTCGATGAGGTGGCTGTTGAGCATCTCGGTGGTGAGATTGAGGCCCTCGACCAGTTTGCGAGGGACCTGCAGGTGGTTGCGCACAATGTCTTTGGCCCAGCGGGTGGATGCGGGATGGTCGATCATGAAGATCACACTCAACGCCCGGCATTGCTCGTCAAAGTCGTCCTTGTTCACTTCCACATGAAAGCGCAGGAATTCCTCGTAGGCCATCCCAAACTGCTTCCACATCTGCGAGCCGACGTGACCCGGGAACCGGATGCGTGCCAGAAAGAGCTGGTCCAGGTTGTCTGCGAAGTATTCGGGAAATGCTCGGAGGGCAGCCTCCACAAAGGAAACGCCATTTTCCACGCCCGAGATCGCTGGCTGCTTGGGTGCTGACTTGGCAAATGCCTTGAGCAACTCCATGACCGTATCACCCCAAAACGTGACCGGAAAGGTCTGCATCATCGCCAAAAAGGGGGCGTTTTTGCGGAAACGGGCCTTGAGCTCGATGTAAACCAAGATGTAGAAATGAAACTCGCGCGGCCTGAAATGGATCAAAAACTCCAATCTAGGCAAGCCCTTGTGGGCGGAAAATTTCCGCTCAAATTCCTCTACAAAAGCTTTGGGGTCGTCGGCCATATCGATGCCTAAGCTATCGAATTCCTTGCAAATATCGGTCGTCGAATATTTGCCAGCCTCCAAAATTCATGGAATCAATAGGTCCAGCGATTTCTGTTGCTGTCGTAAAACGTGAATCCAAACTTGAGCTGACTTCCGATGGCCTGTCCATAGTTGCCATAGGACACGACATAGTAGGCGCCTAGCTTGAAGCGTTGCCGCTCGACCCTGAAGGGTAGGGCGATGCCACCATAGACTTCGGCATGAAAAAAGCTCGTGGTGGGAATGTACAAGGCTCCGGCACCGGCGGTAAACTGTAGCGGCGTACGCTTGATGATGGGGATTTTGTTGCTCAAGGAGCTGCCGAAGTCATGCAAGTAGTTGACCTGGAGGTAGGGATCGGTTGTGCTCAGGGTGGTGTCTAGGTTTTGGAGGTTTTGCAACGGGTTGGCAAAGAAGAAGGGATCAGAGCCCCTGAAAAATTTGTAGTCGGTGAACCGAATGTTCTGCCGCTGAATATAAGATCCGGCCACAGCCGCCCAGCGGGAGATGCCCATCGTGCCGATGCGCATTTCGTCGGAAACCTTCAACTCGATTCTGTCAAAGTTGATCGTGCTCTCGTAGATGCCCGGCATCGACTTTTTGTATTCGAGCTCAAAGACAGGCATCTTGCTGCCGACGATGACCTT
>JANMIM010000873.1:0-20296 GCA_031375795.1 Bacteroidota bacterium | reverse complement strand
GCGTGACGGTGCAGTCGGTGAGCGACATTGAGCGCGGGAGGAACCAGTTGAGCATGCGCGTGCTGACAATGCTGGTGGTGGACCATAATATAAGCGCCTACTGGCTACTCATGGGCGAGGGGCCGGTCCTCAGGGATTGCAATCCGGCCCGGATGGAAGGGCATTTATTATAATATATTATGCAAAGGACGAGAGCTTTTGAAGACCACACCCAAGGCGGGAAGATGGCCGATCTCATGGAGATGAGGGAACAGGAGATTCGCGGCCACGGCGTGAATGCCTACAAGCAGGCAGCGAAGGCCCAGGCCCAGCTCACCGGCTCCCGCAGGGATCGCCGGGCGATCCAGCGGGCGAATGCGCGATAGGGCGCTGACATTTTTTCCAGGTTCTTTCCAGACGGCCCCGCTTGCGGGGCCGTCCCTGTTTCAGGGCTGGTCGTCGAAGAGCTGGGAGAGCGGCACACCCAGCGCCCTGGCTATCGCAATGGCGGTGCTGATCGTGGCATTAATGCTCCCGGCCTCGACGCGTGACACCTGCCTGTAGTCGATCCCTGCGCGGTCGGCCACATCCTCCATCGTCAGGTTTTGCGCATGCCTTGCTGCCCTGACGCGAATGCCGAACCTGCTGATGAATTCCTTGTCCCTGATCCTTGATGCCATTGGCGCAAGTTCCAAGGAAAGTGCTACCTTCGGCATGACATAATATGTACATTGTCGCCGGGTGTGTGATTGCCCCGAAGCGGACGCGGCCACCCTGATCGGGTGGCCGCGCTGCTTTCCGCCACAATATTATGCTAGTCCACCGAGGCGTCCGCAGGTGGCAGCAGGTCGACATCGCCTTGCACCACGATGGTTGGGTGCACCTCCGTCAGCCTCCTGTAGCTGTCTGCGGTGTCGTCGACGACCGAGCACTTGTAGCTCATGGTGTGGGCGACCACGCTGTTGCGCCTGTGGTCGACCTCGGTGCTCACGCGGCTGAAGGCTGTCCATTGGTCGCCTCCCCATCCCTGGAGCGCAAGGTGCACCTCGTCCAGCAGCCGCAGGCTGGAGACGGCCTGGTCCTGACCGACAGCGCCGTGGTCGAAGTCGCCCAGGTGGCTGCTGGCGACAATGACCGAGACCACGGCCTCGCCATTCTGGATGCCCCTGCCCTGGTCGCTCCAGGCGATGCTCGTGAACTCGACCAGTGCGCAGGGCGTGGGCAGCTCGTACTGGTTCGCGGCATCCTCGATTTGGTTGTTGAAGAGCGTGACGCGGTTCAGCCTCGGCACCTTGGTGGCCAGCCTATCGGCGATGGCCTTGTAGAAGTCAGCAAGCATCTGGCAGGCGGTAATTTGTGACCAGGATCTCGGTGCGGCGGTTTGCAAGGTTCTTGCGCTCGCCTATGATGTTGACATTGAGGCCCAGCTCGCTGGCGAGGCCCGTGATGAAGGGATGGTCGAACTCGCTCATGGCGAACTTCGACCCGGAGAGGACCAGCATGTGCAGCAGGTCGCGGCTGTCCTGCTCCTTGAAGCCGGACACGTAGTTGTTGGCCGTGCCCAGGTAGGGCGGGTCGGCGTAGATGAACGTCGACTTCCGCTCGAGCGTGGACTTGGGCACCTTCCGCAATATGGTGCGGAAGTCGGTGCAGGTGAACTCGCAGTCCCAGAGCATGGACTTGGTGATTGCGAGGTGCTCCAGCACAAGGCGCTTGCCATTGCCCGATGCGAAGCGCATGGTGCTTGGCTTGCCCATGAAGCCGAAGTTGGACACGAGCAGGAAGCGCGTGGCCCTCTCCACCGGGTCGGTCGGCAGCTCGCCGTGCTTCCAGCGCTCCCAGAGCGCCTCATGCAGCGGGGTGGCCTCCCAGAGCCTGCGCAGGTCCCCGTTGTGGTGCACCGCGACCTGGAACAGGTTGTAGACCTTGGCGTCGAGGTCGTTGAGGATGTTGAATCTCGCCTTCGGCTTGAAGAAGAACATCCCGCCTGCGCCGAAGAACAGGTCGATGTAGAGGTTGTGGTCGGGGAAGTGGGGAATCAGCTTGGCTGCAAGCTTCTTCTTGTTTCCCAGTCGTCTAAGGATCATAATATAATACTAAGTGTGTGATTACGCTAGAATCCCAGGCGGGTCAGCCGCTTGGCAAGCTCGGCGGCGATCCCTGCGTTCAGCCCCTCGGAGTTGCCGAGGAACTGCCGCCTGGGGATGTTGGTGTTTGCGTTGCGGGTGTGCCCGGCCACGCGGTGCATCCTGCCCTTTGTGCTGCGGCGCATGAATGTCTTCAGTGTGACCTTGCCCGTCCTGTGCAGGCCGCTGTTGTGGGCATCGGCGTAGGGCACGTCCGTGCCGACCACCGCCCAGCCCGGCCCCTTGCCGACGATGCGGATGCTCCGGCGCAGCCTGCCGCTGTCGACCAGTATATTGCGCCCCGCGTTGCGCTTGGCGTGCGGGTTGCGGGCCTTCCACCTGTCCACCTGGCCGCCGCCCTGCCTGAAGCCCTGGGCGGCGAAGCTGCCCTTGAACCAGTTCACGGCCACGGTGCCGGCAATGGTGCCCACCTGCCGCTGGAACTGCATGTACAGTTCTAAAATCTTCCTCGGATCGTCGCCGCCCATATATTATGTTTCGTTGGAAAATATTATGCTCCCATGGTGACCGGTCATTGCCCCATGCTTATCTCGGCATTCTGCACTGCCGCCATCATGGCGCGCTCGACCTCCCTGGTGATGTCGGCAGCGCCTTCCCTGACGCTTGCCGCGTGGATGTGGACCTCGCCCACGAGCTGCTGGATCGAGACCGATATATTGCGCACCGACCTGCCCTCGGCCAGCACCGTCCCGCCGCCGCCTGCCGTCACCTCGCCCAGCGCCGAGGTGCCGTGCTTGCCGCCGTGCTTCTTCTTCTCTTCCACGTCGGCGATGTAGCCGGGCTGCATCGCCATCGCGGCCGCGCCCGGCCCCTGGCTGCCCTTGATCGCCTTCATGTTGTCGGCGATGCCGCGCAACACGGTGTCTCGGCCCTGGGTGCCGCCCATGGCCAGCGCATTGCGGTATTGCATGCCTTCGGCGGTGCCCTTGCTGTCGTCGAGGATCTTCGCAAGCACGGCCTCGGGCTTCCCGCTCCTGAAGGCGTCCGTGTCGGCCATTCCGGCGACCTTGGCGTTCAATTGCTGGCTGGCCTGCTGCCGCTGCCTGGCGATCCGCTCCTGGCGCGCCTCCTCCTCCCGGTCGCGGCCAGTGGCCAGGTCGTAGGCCGTCCCCGCGTTGTCGATGAACATCTTGGCGGTCGCGATCATGAGCAGGATCGGCGCGATGGCGACGGTCACCGCAGCCGCCACCTGCATGAACTGCGCCCAGACGATGGCCCCAAGCCCCTTGAATACGTTGACGATCACCTTGGCGGTGGTGGAGATGCCCTCTGTCTTGCCGCTGAAGGCGTCGACGACCTCCAGCCCCAGTGTGAGGGCGCTCACCACGTGTGGCAGTATCTGCGTCCCGATCCTGATCAACGAGACGCTGAGCTTCGCCTTCACGGTGTCCCACATGGTGTAGAGGTCCTTGTTGGCACCCGCCAGCGCGGCCTTCATGTTGACGGGCGTCGCGTCGAAGTCCCTGAAGACCTGGAGGAATCCCTCGCCCTGGGCGCGGGCCTTGTTGAGCAGCATGGCGATCCCGTCGCCGCCGCCGATGGAGCTCTTGATCTTTGCGAAGGCCTCGTCGCTCATCCTGGACGTGGAGAAGGTGTCGACCAGCCCCTTGCTGATCTCGTCCATCGTCTTGATCCTGTGGGTGAGGGGGTCGAAGACGTCGACGCCCTGGGCCTTGAGGCCCTTGATCACGTTTCCGTCGCTGAGGCCCCTGAAGGTCTCCTTCACTTGCGTGGCGGCCACGTCGACCGACTTAGCGCCGACCGAGTAGGCGGCGAAGAGCTTGTCTGCACCCTCGAAGTCGAATCCCGCGCCAGCCGCGCTGTCGAAGTACTCCGACCGCACCTGCGACAATTGCTCGAACGTTGTCTTGCCCGTCTGCACCGTCTTCACGGTGCTTGCGAGGAAGCGGTCGACGCCCTCGGCACCGAAGCCGAAGGACTTCATCGCCTGGCCAGTGCCCTCCAGCTGCTTGTTGAAGTCCACGATGTAGGCCTTCGAGAAGTCGGCGACCTTCAGGCCGGTCTGCTCCACCTCGGCACCAAACTTCCCGGTTATGCTTTGGAAGTCGAAGAACCCCTTGGACATGGCCGAGGGGTCGATCCCCTTGTCGAAGGCGCTTTGCAGCACGGTGTCGCGGAGGCCGCCTATCTGGCTGGCCGTCCTGTCGAGGTTCAGGTTCGAGAGCTCCCTGAAGGTGTGCTCGAACTTGGCGGCCTCCATCGTGGCCACAGTCAGGCCCCCGGCGATGAGGGCCAGCCCGGCGGCGACGGCAGCCGCCTGTGGCGGCATCTTCGTGAGCATGCCCAGCAGGCCGCCCATTCCGCCTCTGGCCGATCCCGCCTTGCCGGCCACCCCGCCAAGCTCCGCACCCAGCCCTGCAAGCTGGCCCTGGGGCCTGGCCGACATGAGGCTGGTGGCGATCTTGCGCACCTCGGACACGATGCCGCCAAGGGCGGGGTGCATGCGCCCGGCGACCTGCTCAAGGCCGTCGCCGAAGCTGAAGGCGCTCTGGCGGTTGGCGGCCATCGCCGAGCCGAAGGCCCGCTTGTGGTTGGCGACCTGGCTGTCGAGCGACTTCACCTGGCCGCCCATTCGCTGGATCGCGGGGCCGACGCGGTCGTCGGCCATGAAGGTCCATGTTGTCCTGAAACTGCTCATTTGCGTTGCGTGAGTGTGCCCTTGCGTGAGAGGTCTGCGTGGCCGTGGTCCAGCAGCGACAGGTCGGCCAGCACCGTCGATTCCCTGCCGACGACAACCACCGCCTTGGTGGCCTTGCCCTCGGTGAACCAGAGCAGGTGGACCAGCACGGTATCGTCCGAGCGCTCCACCCAGGTCTCGGCTGGCGTGGCGGCCTCGATCACCGGCGCGGCGGCCTGCACCTGGTTCGCGGCCTTGAGGCCGTCGATCACCGACCGTGCGATGGACATCGACCTTCCGGCGACCGGTGCCTGGCGTGCGCCGGGGCCAGCCTCCGGCAGCGCCTCGAACCACTTGGCGAGCCCCTCCGGGCTCACCGTCGCGAACTTGGCCCTGGGCATGGCCGCCGACTTGGGCAGGCCGTGGGAGCTGAAGTCGCGGGCCGTGGGCCTGCCCTCGTAATAGGGGTGCCGGGGCGGGAAGGCCGCCAGCGACTTGCCGACGTTGCGGCGGAAATTCGGGTCCTTGACGGCGAGGGTGCTCGCGTCGGTGGCGGTCGCCGGGGGCGTGAGCGCCGCCCCGGAGTCCTCCTGGGCCACGTCACATCGGCACCGCCATCCATTTGGCGGATAGGCCGTGTCCCAGAAGGCGTCGTCGACGGGCCTTGTGATGCCGTCGAGCGCCTTGTGCGCCTCCCTCACCCTCTCGTCACCCACGGTCTCGTACCGCAGGTTCGGGAACACATCCTTGTCGGCTGTCACCTGGAGCCACTGCGATGTGGCCACCGCCGACACCTGGGCGTGGTTGTACTCGGTGACGAGCCAAGGCTCGAAATATTCCTGGTTCAGCGACAGCACCTCCTGGCGGAAGTCGCTCCAGTTGCGGCGCTTGCCCTCGGCGTCCATCAGCAGCTCGCGCATGAGGCCCAGCTCGGTGTCGGTGCGCGCCCCGGCGAACTGCCAGGCGTCGGCCTTGAGGAACTCCAGCGCGGCCTGGTCTGGTGAGTCCCAGGCGGGCGCGCCGCCGAAAGCCTCGCCAAGGGCCGTCTGGTACATGTTGCCGGTCTCCAGCAAAAGCTCGGGCGGGATCACGCCCTCGGGCAGCGTGCCGCCGTGGATCTCGCGGGCGATGCGCTCCACGATGGTGCGCAATGTCTCGAGGCCGGGATCGGCTGCAACGTATCCGCCAATGGCCCTGCAATGTGCGCAGCTGGCGGAATAGGCATGGCCGATCCCGGCCAGCAGGCCGCGTGCCGCCGTGGGCACCCTGCCGGGCGGTGCGGGTGCAGGGACGGGCATCTTCGGCCCCTTGATCGGGGCACCGTATTTCTCGGCGAAGAACTTGTGGTCGATGTCGAAACGCTCCTCCAGCCACTTGTCGGCCGAGAGCTGCTTCTCGAAATCAACCTTCTCCTCCTTGGCCCTGACCATGCGCCTGCCCTCGGTCCTGAAGCCGTGGAAGGCGAGCTTCGGGAGCAGCTGCTCGTTGACCATGCCGCAGAGCCAGACGCTGTCGCGCTCGGTGTAGAGGTCGGCCGTGTCCTGGTGGACCTCGCCCTGGCTCTTGCTGCTCCCTTGGTCGGATGTCATGGTCTGGCCCTCGACGAGCTTGGACATCTCGTTGTTGCAGTACTCGCCGCGCTCCTTGAAGACCTCGATCCCCGAGCGGCCCGTGGCACTTGTCAGGGCGAAGTCGACGCCATTGGGCAGGCGGATGTAGGCGCTGCGCCCCATCTGCTCCAGTTGCTGGTCGATCTGCCGGAGCTGCTCAGCCGTCATGTTTGGAGGCACCGTGGCCTTGCGGATCGGCTGGCCGAAGAGGTCGGCGTACTCTGCCCAGGCCGTGGAGCTGGCATTCTTGAAGGTCACGTAGGGGATCGCCTTCCAGAGCAGGCCCAGTTGCCTCGGGCTGCCCAGGTGGATGCACCATGGCTCGTGCTGCGGCTGGTCCAGCACGATCAGCCTGTCGTCGCTGGAAAGGTCCTCTATGACTGCCTTCTTCTCCGGCACGTAGTGCTCCCTGGGGAGCATCTCGAAGCCCGGCAGCTCCCCCCGCCGCCTTGGCGGCTTGATCACCACAAGGCAGGGGCCGTGGGTGATCGTGCTGAGGGCGATCTCCATGAATTCCAGGAACCAGGACTTCCTGAAGAGCTCGGTGAGGGCCACGTCCTCCATCCCCTTGTCGTCGACGATGCGGAAACCCTGTCCCGTGACGCGCATCTGGCGCTTCTCCACGGCTGCGGTCAGGTGGCCGTCAGCCATCGCCGTGTCGTACAAACCCTGCAACATCCAGCGCCTGGGCTTCTCCTTGTCCTTGGCGATTGCGAGTGCGGCCTTCCATGCGGAGATCTCGGCGGTGACCCAGCTAGTCTGGCGCTCGACGATCCTCATCAGCTGGGAGCCGATGGCCACGGTGGCGTCGGCTTTCGGATTGGTTGATTTCGGTGCGCCCTGGCGCGTCTTGTCCTTGGATGGTGCCATCATGCGGGATTTTGGTTTCGATGCGCCGTCGCGTCATTTGAACGGCATTTGAACGGGGTCACGGGCTGGGTCACAGGGTGAAGTCATTCCTGGGCCTGGAACTCATGTGGAAGCCGCCGATCGGCGGGGTCTCGGGGTCGCTGAGCAGTGGGAGCCACGGGTCGCTGACCTGGTGCTTGGACACTGCGGTGAGCCAGTCCAGCGCCTGCTCGTAGCGTGTGCGCCGGATCTCGGGCACGGCGCTCGGGTCCAGCCGGGAGAGCAGGTGCCAGAGGGTGATGTCGGTGAGGTACATCACCAGGAGCCGGTGCCTGGGGTCCGACTGCATCCAGTCGCCTCCCCCGGCCAGCGGCACATCGCCGGGTACCGGGGTGGCGACTGCCTTCCAGATGCCGGCAAGCGGCTCGAGGCGCGTCCATGCCGAGGGTGTGGACGCCGGGGACTCGTTGGCCGTGGTCGCCCGCGTGGCCACGGCGACCCAGGTCCCGTCGGGGAAGTCGAAGGCGACCTGCGCACCCTGCGGGTAGACGGCCGCCTGCCATGCCGGAGGGCTGAAGTGGACATGGTCGCCGTCGGCATATTGCGCACTCGCATCCCAGTCCGGGATCGCCAGGAATATTGCGGCGACGTCGAATCGTGCCCTGGCGAGGTATCCTGCCGCCTCCTGCATGGCAGCCTCCTCGGCTGCTGCACGGATTGAGCCGTCGCCGTCGACCAGGGCTCGGAGGTGGTCGCGGCGGATGACCTTCAGGTAGTCTCTTTCTGTCAGGAGCATAATATTGCGCTTACATTCGGTACTTGGAGGTGCGCGAGGTTGCGCCGCCGAAGCTGAGTTGCCCGGCCTCGCCGCTGAAGGCGACGACGTGGTCGATGATGTGCCAGGCACTCTCGTCCGCGTCCGGGCTGTCGTCGGGCACCCCCTCGGTGTCGACGTCCCAGGTGATCAGGTGGTCGATGGCCACCACCATGTCGGGGTCGGTGCGCATCGTCTCCTCGTAGGAGACGATGCCCCGCTTGTATTGCGGGATCATCGACTCGATGCGCGAGCCCTTCTGGGGCTTTGTCCGGTAGTCGGGCATGATCGGCAGGAAATAGCCCCTGTCGCGGCCCTCCCTGTCGAACTCGGCCATGAAGTCGTCCTGCATGAAGATGCCCTCGATGTAGAACTCGATCTTCACCGGCAGCTTGTGCAGCAGTGACTCGTAGGTGTCGAAGCACCATTTGACCATGTCGTCGGTGTCGGCCTTCCTGACGAACGCGCGATAGAGGTGCTTGCCGCCGTCCGGCAGCTTGAGCCACAGCTTCACGGCCTTGTGGTCGCTGGTCTTGGTGTTGCGCCAGCTCGGGTCGATGTATGCGACTGCCCGCAATATATTGCACTTCCTTGCCTTGGACCACTTGATCCACTGCTCCATGAAGCGCGTGCCCTCGACCACCACGACAAGCATGTACTCGGTGCTGAAGGCGGCCTCGCCTACGTCCTTGCGCTTGGCCGCCCAATATTGCGCATCATGCAGCTCGGGCCAGGCGGGGGTGCCCTTGCGGTTCAGCGCAGGCACGAAAAAGTGCGCCCAGTGCGGCTTGCGCTGCACCATGCGGCTCATCACCTGGTCCTTGGCGATCCGGTTGTTCACGATCAGCAGGCGCGAGCGCTCGACCCCGAAGATGCCCAGCACGCTCCGCTCGATCCAGTTGACATATTGCGTGAGCCGGGCGGGGTTGCGCGACAGCGGCAGGTCGTCGATGTCGTCGATCACGACGAAGTCGGGGCGGGCATCGGCCTTGCGCAGGCCGCGCACCGACTGGCCGAGCCCCAGGGCGACGAACATGCTGCCATTGCTGGCCGTGAATTCCTTGTCGGCCCAGTCGCCGGCCTTCTTGCCGATGGAGAAGTCGTCGTTGAGGTGCTGGTTGGCCTCGAGCTCGGCCTTCACGTCGTTGAGCAGCCGGATCGCGGCGGTCTCATTGACTCCCACGAGCACCATGCAGCGCAGCTGGCATTCCTCCTGGACCATCAGCCAGAGCGGCAGGATCACGTCGGCCATCACCGACTTGGCCGCGCCCCGGTACCACTCCACCACCCCCTTGAGGTGCGGGTTTGCGAGCACCTTGTTGGCGAGGTCGAGGTGGAAGGGCGGCGTCTTGGCCTTGGCGTAGTGCGGAAAATACTCGCTGACGAAATAGGCAAAGTCGGTGCGCGCCCTGGTGACGCGACGCAAGCGGTCGGCAGCGGACTCGTTGGGGTCGCGGGGCCTCTGGCCCGACTCGATCACGGCCTTGTGCGCCCGCCATTGCCTGAGCAGTTCCTGGTCGTCCCGCTTGCTCATTCCTTGTTGAGTTGCTCCATGATATACTCGTCGCATATTATGGTGATGCTCTTGAGCAGGTCGGGGTGCCGCATGCGGAGCCAGTCGGTGAATGCTGTCAGGGTGGTGACGATTGCTGCCGCAGTTCCCGTCTCCTCGACCTTGCGCAGCATGTTGTGCATCTGCCACATCGAGTTGATCTCCTTCGAGGTCATGAGCTTGCGGCCCTCGGCCTTCATGGACCTGTCCTGCTCGAGGATCTGCTCGAGCAGGATGTCGGCGAGCTTGTCCTTGCCCGTCTTCCTGGCGTTGGCTATCTCGTCCCATTGGCCCTCCTTCTTCCAGCGGGTGAACGTATTCTCCGCAATGGTCAATATTGCGCAGATGCGCTTCTGGTCGAGCTTGCCGAGCATGTAGAGGTCCTTGGCCTCGGCCTTCCTGTCGACGGTGTCCTTGCCCTTGTTTTTCGCCATGCCCCAAAGCTGCCGCAGGGAGGCGGGATTTCACAACGGCATGAATTACCGTGCGGCAACAAGACTGCATGGTGCGGCGGCGCGGCGGCACTGGAAACCAAGCTGTTTGCGCTTCGCCCGGCACCAACATACGTTTGTCCCATGATCGAACGCAATATCCAATCAGATGCCAGGTAAGGTCTCACAACCGCACCACAGGCTGCTTCGCGCCTCGACCACGCCAGGCATCGTGCTGCTCAAGTTCACGGGCAACATCGGCTGGTCATTGGACGCGCCGTCCGTGGACGGTGCCATGGAGGAGGCAGAGGCGGACTATGACAAGGTGGTCATAGAGGTGCACGGCCCGGGAGGGTCGGTTTTCGACGGGTGGGCGATCTACAACCGCATCCTCGGCTCGCCGATGGCGACCGTCACCAAGTGCACGGGCGTGGCGGCATCCATGCACAGCGTGGTCATGATGGCCGGCAAGGAGATCGTGATGTGCGAGTCCAGCATCATGATGATACATGAGCCGTGGACCTTCACGTACGGCAATGCCCACGAGTTGCGCAAGGAGGCCGCGACACTGGAGAAGGTGACCAAGGTGCTCTCCAAGTCATACGAGAAGCGGACGGGACTCGGCAAGGAGGAGATCGCCGCGATGCTGAAGGAGGAGACTTGGCTCACCCCGGACGAGGCCCTGCAAAAGGGCTTCATCCAGCGTATCGACGAGGGCGGCGATATTGCGGCCCCCGCCAAGTTCGGGGCGATGGGCAAGCGTGAGCTCGTGGCCTATGCCCGCGAGACGATGCCCGAGAATATTGCGGATGCAGTCAACAACCCCAAGCCCAGTCCGGGCAAGGGTCAACCAGTCAATATCAATAAAAATATTATGGACTTGAAAATCCTGGCAGCGCTCGTGGGCCTGAGCGCGACTGCCACAATGGACGAGGTACAGGCCAAGATCGCCTCCCTGGTGTCCCAGAACACAGCGCTGACCGGCACCATCACCGCACTGAAGGAGGAGCAGGTCCGGCAGCTCACGGCCAGCATCGACGTGGCAGTCAGCCAGGCCGTGGCCGAGGGACGGATCACCGAGAGCGACCGCCAGACGTTTGTCGAGCTCGGCAGGGTCAACTTCAAGCTGATGCAGGACACCATCGGCGTGAGGCCGAAGGCAGGCGAACTGGTGCCCTCCGCAGGCTCGCTGTCTGCCGCCGTGCCCGACGACCGCAAGGCCTGGGGCCTCGGCGAATGGATGACCAAGGACCCGGACGGCCTCGGCAAGCTTATGGCTGCCGACCCGGCGAAGTACCTGGAAATCATCAAGCGCGGCTGATGGCGATCCGCGAGCACATCGAGGGCATCACCGCCACGATTGGCGGAATGGCCTTCGCCGCCTGGCAGGGCTTCGTGGGCGACCTGGTCAAGGTCGCCTGCGTCGCCGCCGTCAGCGCGGTCACCGGGTATGTCGCCAAGCTCTTCATAGAGCGTGCGCATGCAAGGGTCAGGAAATTTCTCAACAAGGAAAAAAACTAGAATAATATGGCAGCATTGATTCAAGAGATTTGGCTGAAGTCGCTCCAGATGTCGTACCTGGAGAAGCCCACCTTCCTCGACCTCGCCGAGGATCTCACGCAATACCTGGAGGCCGGGGGCACCATCATCAACCTCGCCCACGCAGGAGCGGACCCGGCGGTCCTGGTGAACAACGCGGTGTGGCCGCTCACCGTGCAGGCGCTCACCGAGACCGCTGGCTCGGTGGCCCTTGACAATTTCCTGACCCAGCCCTCGGTCGTCCGCGACCTTGAGAAGAAGCAGTTCGCATACGACAAGCAGAGGACGGACGTCGAGCGTCACCGCAACGCCATCCTCAAGGTGGCCAGGTTGCGGGCGGCCTTCAACATCGGCCCCTCTACCCACTCGACCGCGCTGCCGGTGATCACCACGACCGGGGCGGCCCAGGCAGGGGGCCGGAAGGCGCTCAAGTTCGCGGACATCGTCACCCTCGCCGAGGCCATGGATGCCGCAGGGGTGGACCCCGAGGACAGGGTGCTGGTCCTCTCGGCGGAGCACCACGGCGACCTCCAGCGCGAGAACCTCACCCTCTACAACCAGCTCATGGAGAAGGGGAAGGTCAATGACACCCTCGGCTTCACAGTCCTGCGCAACTCCGACAACCCCGTCTACGACAGCAACACGGGCGGCAAGGCGGCGCTGGGAGCAGCCGTCAACCCAGGCGCGCAGAAGTGGAGGGCCTCAGTGGCCTTCCAAAAAGCCAGCTTCGGCAAGGTGATGGGATCGGCGAAGATGTTCTCCGCGCTCAACGACCCGGAGTATGCAGGGGACATCATCAACTTCCAGCAATTCTTCCTCGCGCTCCCCTTGCGCAGTTACGGACTCGCGGCGATCATCAACGGCATCTAGGCACCATAATATATGAAGGAAGATTTGAACAAGATGATGAAGGATGCCAAGGGCGTCCTCGATCATCATGCCGTGCCGGTCGTCGTGCTCGACGCAAGTGGCGAGTGCTACCTGCCGAAGGACATCATGCTGGCATCGGGCGGGTTCACCGGCCATGTCTATGTATTCAACGGCACCGACCTGCGCAAGCTTGAGGCTAGGGACGCGATGCGCCTGCCGGTCACCCCCGATGGCAAGGCCCTTGTCGGCGAGGGCATGAAGGTGGCCAGCTGCAAGGATGCCAAGGCCGAGACCAAGACGCCGCCTGCATCCAAGGATGCCAAGGACGGCACCCCACCAACACAGTAGTTCGTAGTTCAATTTCCATTTGGATGGCCGCCGGCAGGGGCGCTGGCGGCATCCTGAAAAACACCAGTCCATGCTTTTACCAAGGGTCTTTACCAATCGCGCAAGTGGCGGCCTCGGAAGGAGGTCTCCCGCCGACGACAACATCAGCGGCATGATCATTGCCGTGCCGGCTGGCTATGCAGGCGGCATCGTGAACGACTACTTCACCTTCCTCAGCACGGCAGATGCCATCAATGCAGGCATCACCGAGCTAGAGGACCTGGGCTCGAAGGTCCCGGCCTACCACCATATCGCGGAGTTCTTCCGGCTGAGCCCGAGCGGGACATTGCACGTCAAGTTCGTCTTGCAGGGCACGACGATGGCGGCGATGCTCCTTTTGGCAGGGGCGCACGCAATTCCCTTGCTGAACTACGCGGCAGGCAAGATCCGCCAGCTCGGCGTCGTCCTGAACCGCGATGTGGCCACCTATGCACCGGTGATCACCAACGGCCTGGACTACGACACGACCGACGCCGTCACCAAGGCAGCCCAGCTTACCACCAATGCCGAGGCGGCTGGCATGCCGCTGGTGGTCCTGGTCGAGGGTCGCGGCTTCTCGGGTGTGCCGAGCACGGTGCTGGATGCAACCACCCTGAATAGCCGCAACACCGGGATCGTACTGCTTCAGGATGCCGCATTCAGGGCTTCCGACAGCGGGTTCGCAGGATATGCCGCAGTGGGCAGCGTGCTAGGCCTCATGAGCGCTGCCGCCGTCCATGAAAACATCGGGTGGGTCGCCAAGTTCAACCTCCAGGGCGACGGGATCTACGCGGAGGCAGGATTCTCATCCAACCAGTTGGAGAGCCAGCTCACCGGCGCAGGGTTGAACATGCTCCTTGCGAAAGGCTACATCTTTGGCCGGACATTTCCCAACCATGCTGGCGTATTCATCGCGGACGACGCCGCGACAATGCCCGTCGACGACGACTATGCTAGGCTCCGGTATGGGCGCACCTCGCAGAAGGCTGTGCGCGGGGTCAGGAAGGCGCTGCTGCCTTGGGTCAACGCCCCGATGTACCTCGACGACTCGGGCAAGCTGGACAATGGCAGCGTCAAGGCGCTGGAGCAGGTCGCCGCCGCACCGCTCGACACGATGGAAAAGACGCTCAAGGAGATCAGCGGCTATGACGTGTACATCGACCCTGACCAGGACATACTCGGCACCGACACGGTCAACATCAAGATCGCGATCCTCCCGGTCGGCTGCGCCTCCTACATCAACGTCACAATTGCACTCACAACAAAATTGGACTGACATGTCACTCATCAACAACCGGGAGTATAACTGGAGCGACATCCGCGTCCACATGCTCGGCAACACCAAGCCCCTGGTGGGCATCACCGAAATCTCCTGGTCCACCGAGGCCAGCAACGAGTACCACCACGGCATCGGGAAGATGCCCGTGGCCTTCACGAAGGGGGCAAAGAAATTCAGCGGCTCGATGAAATTCCACAAGGGCGAGCTCGACTCGCTGAGGCTCGCACTCCCGCCGAATTCGGACCTCTACGACATCGAGCCCTTCGCAATCGTGGTCTCCTTCCAGGCGGGGCTGAAGATCAGCACCTGCATCCTCGAGGGCGTCATCCTGACGAAGGACGACCAGAGCAACACCAACGGCACCTCCATCCTGGAGGGCAACCTAAGCTTCATTTTCTCAGGCATCAAAAATCAATAGTAAAATGGCGAAGACAACGAATTTGGGGGGCGGAAAGCTTCCCTGGACAGAGGATCAGATGCAAAAGTGGGCAGCCACCGGCGCATACACCGGAAGCTGCGAGCATGATGGGGAAACCCTGCGGTATGCCTTCAGCAAGCCGCCGTGGCCCGTGATGAAGCGCGTTTCCTCGCTCGTGAACCAGGGCGACAACGCCACGGCCGGTGAGGTGCTGCTTGAGAATTGCTGGCTCGCCGGTGACGACAGGATCAAGGGTGACCCGGTGCTCTACCTGGGCGCATGCCTCAGCGCCGTGAACATCGTGGCATTGAACATTCCAACCTTCACCACGGAGCTGGTAAAGCCCTAGGCCTCACCCCAGGCATCGACAGCAGGCCGGGCTTCGACGTGGAACGGAAGATCCACGGCCTGCTGTCCTTCCACCTCGGCATCGACCCGGACGGACTGGACCCGGACGTGGTCGCCGAGAAGTGGCGGCAGCTGTGCTGGGTGCTGGAAGTTGAGGCTGCCAGGTACAGTGGAACGAAAGTAGAACTATGAATTTCAACATCCCGGCCTTGTTGCAGGCGGCCTTCGGCATCATGCCGCAGGCTTTGTCGCTCCCCGCACCCCAGGCACCGTCGCCTGGCTCCTTCACGGTGGCCACGCAAGGCCACGTGCTGGAGTACGATGTCACCGTGCTCGGGACGCCGTGGCTGGAGCCGATGTCGATGGCCGAGTCCACCGACTGGGACGGCAACGTATTCCCCGGCATGCAGCTCCCGCCGACCACGATGGTCGACGTTTCCAGGAAGCGCACGATTGTCGAAACAGCGGTCGCTGGCCGTGACGGCACTGTCAAGGAGCTCGTGTCGGCGCAGGACTACCTGCTGCGGTTCCGTGGGCTTCTGATCAATGACAAGTCCCAGGACCCACCCTATGCACAGATCCACGAATTCAAGTCGATGGCCCTCTTCAAGGGGGCGATCAGCGTCGAGGGGCGGCTGTTCAGGGCGCTGGGCATTGACGCGTTGGTGGTTGGCGACTTCGCCATCCGCCAGATCCAGGGCACCCCGAATGCCGTGGCCTTCGACTTCAGCGCGACAAGCGAGAACTCCGAGGAGTTCGCAATCATGAACGGCCTGTGATGGTGCATGTCGTGCTTCCCCGCCAATCCCTGGGCGACGTCGCCATACAGCTCTACGGCTCGGTCGAGGGCATCGCAAGGCTGGCCGAGCTCAACGGCATCGGGGCCACCGCCGGTTTGGTGCCTGGCCAGGTGCTGGTCCACGATGCAGTGGGAGGCACGATACCCCAATATTATGCACGGCAGCATATTGCGGTGGCGTCCTGGGAGGCCCTGGTGATCGGGCCGATGATCATCGGAACCACATTCTTAATCGACTAAGATTATGCCAGGAACAAGAAGGACACCATTGGAATTGATGG
The DNA here is from genome assembly GCA_031375795.1 of Bacteroidota bacterium. Classification (GTDB taxonomy): domain Bacteria; phylum Bacteroidota; class Bacteroidia; order J057; family JADKCL01; genus JADKCL01. The sequence goes on along the minus strand of JANMIM010000873.1, from coordinate 4,376 downwards.
CGATGTTCGCCAACGGCATGCGGCCCTCGGGCACGGACTTCGAGGACCTCATCACCTCGATGTATGAGGCAGCCTATTCCACGCAGGCCCACTTGGGCATGCAATTCACGGCCTCAGGTGGGACAGACCACGTGGCATACGTGATCCGGCCCGGCTGGGCAGCCAACACGACGCTCTGGGCCGCCGCATGGGGGTCGGTCCCATTCAGGGTCAATGTCCGCGACTCTGCGGGCACCATTGTTTGGGGGGAAATGGTCGGAGCCAACACGCCGCGCATATCGAGCCTGAGGACAGTGCCGAACCTCCCGGCAAGCGACCTCCTGAAGGTCGAGGTCGTGGGCCCCGCAGGGGCCACCGTCTATTTCGAATCCTTGATGATCGACATGCACTTCTGATGCTCGTGCTCACCGCCCATATCACAATCGGCAACCTGGTGTTCAGGCACGCCACGGCTGTTACCTGTACCAGCGGCTGGCAGGCGATGGGCGACAAGTGCACGGTCACGCTGCCCAGGAACGTGGCCATCCGTGGCAAACGGATCAGGGACCTGGTCAAGCCTGGCGACGCGGCCACCGTGGCCGTGGGCTATGGCAGGGATTTGAGCCAATTGATCACCGGCAAGGTGGTCCGGGTCTCGCCCGAACTGCCCATCTCCATCGACATCGAGGACGAATTCTACGACTTGCGCCGATCCACCGTCAGCAAATCATGGCCTGCCGTCACACTCAAGGATTTGCTAACCGACCTTGTACCGGGCACGGCCTTGTCTGTGCCTGGCATCAGCCTCGGCAAATTTCGGATCGACCAGGTCACCAAGGCCAGGGTTCTTTTGGAGCTCCAGAAGATTTACGGCATCTACTCTTGGTTCCGGGGCGGCGTGCTGCACAGCGGCTTCGCCTATGCAGCTGAGCCGGCAGCCGTGCACAAGTTCCACTTCCAGAAGAATGTGATCAGCTCGAGCCTCACCTACGTGGAGGAGGACGAGCGCAAGATCAAGGTTAGGGCGATCAGCTTCATGCCGGACGGCAGCACCCTCAGCGTGGACCTCGGGGATGCTGAGGGCGACCAACGCACCCTCCATTACTATGAGCTTGACGCAACGCAGCTCAAGGCCATCGCCCAGGCGGAGATGGGCCGCCTGAAGGTCTCAGGCTACGAGGGTGAGATCGTCACCTTCGGGCGGCCGCCTGTCATGCATGGCGATGCAGTTGAACTCACCGACGGTTACAACCCCGACCGCACGGGCCAGTACTTCGTCGACCAGGTGATCACCACTTGGGGCGCATCAGGCTTCCGTCAGAACCTCAAATTGGGAAAGAGGGCATGAGCGCGTTCCAGAAAATCATCGAGGAGTTGGCCAGCCGGAAGTCGCTGGCCGTGACGCTTGCAACCGTCGACTCGGTCGACGAGTCAGCATTGGTCTTTGACTGCACTCCTGTTGCTGGCGGTGCGCCGATCCAGGCGGCCCGCATCCGCCCGATCTCCAACGGCAGCGACATCGGCGTTGTGTCGATCCCCAAGGCCGGGACCATCGTCGCGCTGCTCCCGATGGGCGGCGCACAGTGGATGTTGCTGGCGGCCTCCGAGTGGGAAAGGCTCGAATTCCGCAGCCCACGGTGCCGTGTGGTCATGAACGCCAACGGCGAGGTCGAGCTGCACGGCGAGAAGGTTCGCATCATCACCGACGATCTCGTCATGGGTTCGGTGCAGGGAGCGGAGCCCTTCGTGAAGGGTGATGCCCTCGGCAGCAGGGTCGCCGAGATCTACACGCACATCTCGGCCATCCATTCGGCCCTGCTGGCCTTTGCCGCCACCGAGACTGCTGCATGCGCAGGGCCGCTTGCGCCACTCTTGGGCGGATTCACCGCCCTTACCGCCGCAATATCGCCCGAGTTGGGGACGACGGCAGCCGATCAGGCCAAGTACAACCTGGTGAAGAGCCAAAAAATCAAGGGATCATGATGGACTTGAATCTGACCGAGGCATTGGATTTGGAGGTCAGGGACGGCGACCTCGTCATCGCCGAGTCGAGGGAGCAGCACACGCTGCTTCTGCTCATCAGCGCGCCTGGGAACTGGAGGGCCTCTCCGCTGATGGGCGTGGCCATCACCCAGTACATCAACGCCCCCGCAAGCGACCTGGAGCGCAACGCGACGGCCCAGCACATACGCCGGCAGATGGAGGCGGACGGCCTCAAGCCCGGCATCATCGAGGTCGACGGGGATTGGAACATTGAAATCAGTTGAGCAATGAGGTCAATAGACGACATCTATAACGAAATGTTGGCCGCAAAGAATGCGGACACGAGGCTGTCCAGCCTCAACAGCGCAAGCAGCACCGCTGTCTGGCGGCTCCTCTTTTATGTCATGGCCACCGTGATATTCATCCTCGACAGCCTTTATGAAAAGCTCCGGCTGGCACTGATGCAAATCCGCGACTCGGCCGTGCCCGGCACGCCGTCGTGGTACAGGGCCAAGGCCCTGGAATGGCAGGACGGGGACGTACTCGTCGTCGACCAGTCGGTCATCGCCTATGCGGCGGTGAATTTGGCTGCACGAGAAATCAAGCGGGCTGCCGTGACGGAGCAGCCTGACGGGACCATCCTCATCAAGGTGGCCACCGAGACGGCACCGCTTACCGCCCCGCAGATCACATCGGTCCAAGAGTACTTCAGACAGATACACTTCGCGGGCACGATCTTTGGTGTCATCTCACTGAATGCGGACAAACTCAGGGTATTCGGCGATGCTTACTACGATCCGCAAGTTGGCCAGGCCGCGACGCTGGCGAACATCGAGGCGGCGATCCTGGACTACCTGAAGGCGCTGCCCTTCAACAGCGCCATCCACCTCTCGAGGGTCATGGACGCGATACAAGGTGCGCATGGCGTCACTGACGCATACAACATCAGCCTCATGATCGACAGCGGCAGCGGGTTCAGCTCCGCACACCGCACCATGGTGCCGCTCAGCGGCTGGTTTGTGCTGGATACGGCCATGGTGCTCTCCTCCACCCTCAACCTGATTGTCAATGTATAGCTTTGACTTGGTCGCCCTCGTCCTGGACATGCTCCCGCTCAAGCTGCGCGGCGCGGTGCGGCTGCTGGCGTTGATCGAGGCGATGGCCGCTCCGCTGAAGCCGACAATCGACGGCATGCCGGCATACGCCACAGCCATGCTCAGGCAGGCGCGGTGGAACGGCCAGCGGGCAATAATGGAGGCTGCCGTGAACGAAGTGTTCCCCCAGGGCGGCGGACTGATCCTGATTGAGACCGTCAGCATCGCAATCGCCCGCCCGGCGACGTATTTTCTACACGAGGCCCAGCCGCCTCTCCACATTTACGCAGTGGCCGAGCTGCTGTCGTATGTGGATTTCCAGGTCTTGGTGCCCACGGGCACGGTCGTGGACTTTGACGCCATCACACAATTCATCAACCGACTCAAGATCGCGGGCAAGCGGTTCGAGGTCATCAACTATTAATGGCATGAAAAATTTGAGCTTGGTCGCGGGCGGCCATCCAATCACCAACGACGACTTCCTCTGGTTGCAGTCCCAATTCAAGGAAGTCTCCAATGACTTGCTATGTCTGCTGGCCTCGCCAAACGGCGGCAACAGACTTATTGCAGGCGGCGATGTCACGACGATCTCGCCCACTGTCCACAGCATCACTGGTGGCTGGGTGGCCTGGGGCGGAGAACTGGTCAGGTTCGAGCCAGCAGTGCTGACCGGCACTGGATTCATCGTGCTGACGAGGGCTGCCTCGAATATTGCGCCATCGAAAATCTACCACAGTGGCGCAACGGTGTGGCCGTACCAGGAGACAGTCGGCACGCTCCAGTTGACAGCCAGCCTCGGTAATCCAGCATTATTCTACCTCGAGAGCGCGTTGCGCTTCGGGGTGGGTTCCTGGACAACTGCAACCCTTATTGCTCCCGATTGGAGCATCTTCACCCCAAGCCCGGCACTATATCATGCCCCAGCCTTCAGGCGACTCGCGACCGGCGAGGTGGAGCTCCGTGGCCATATACGCGTCAATGACGCAGGAGCGCTGCCAACAGCCTTCGTGCTGCCCGAAGGGGCATGCCCGTCACGCCTCCAATCATTCCCCAGAAACTTCAGCAACAACGCCGGGCTATTCACTGGCTGCTGGGCTGAAGTTTATCCCAACGGCGAGGTGAACTTGAACGGCGTGACCATGACGGTCGGCTACCATTTGAGCTTGGACGGGATCAGGTTTGATGTACGAAGTTGACCACTCATGTGGCCACTCGCAGACTGCATGGTGCAGTCAATTGATGACCACATGAGTGGACGGCAAATTTTTTGGGAGGTTTTTATGTGCTTGCTTTGGGAGGAATTTTTTCGCGGAATCTAAT
>JANMIM010000833.1:0-4614 GCA_031375795.1 Bacteroidota bacterium | reverse complement strand
CAATACCACGTCCAAGGTTTGCGCCCGGCCGGCCACCACCACCTCGATGGTCTTGGTTTGATAGCCCAGTGAGCTGAATACCAAGCGGTGGGTTCCAGTGGGCAAATCCAGGAAATACTCTCCCTTGATGTTGGTGACCACGCCCGTCGTCGTCTTTTCCAGGTACACCTTGGCATACGGGATCGCTTCGCCATCCTGATCGCTCACGACCCCCTTGACTTGGTGTGCCCAAGCCGAGAAACTGGAGGTAAGGAGGACCAGAAGGAGAAAAACCTGTTTCATGCAAGACATCAAAAACGATTGGCAGACGACAGAAATATGCAACTCAGATGTCCATTAGATGTTTGGAGCAGACGATTGGTTGCCTCGCGGATGATGAAAAATTGCTTTGTCTCCCTAAAATTTCGTAAGTCGCTGGTTTTGAGGGACCAATTCTTCATGCCGAGATTTCATCAAAACTGCCCACACCCGCGTAACGCTCGCAAGCCAGCGTGCCAGGCCTCACCAGGTGCCTCACTTGCATGCCCGCCGCAGACGCAGCGTCGAGCTCCTCGGGAATGTCGCTCAAAAACAAAATCTCATCCGCAGGGATGCCCAGTGCCTTCTGGATGTTTTGGTAACTGCCCGGCTCGCGCTTGTGCCCGACGGCCGTGTCGAAATAATCGCTGAAAAAAGGCTGCAAGTCGCCGGCCTCAGAGTACCCAAACAACAGGCGCTGAGCGGGTACCGAGCCAGAGCTGTACACGCCCATTCTTAATCCGGCAGCCTTCCATCTCGCCAGGGCAGGCGCGACATCGGGGTACACATGTGATTTGAAGGCGCCAGTTTCGTAGCCATCCTTCCAGATATAGCCTTGCAGTGCCTTCAATGCCGGGTGCTTGCGGTCGTCTTTGATCCATTGCAGGAGCCAGCCGATCTGCTCGGCTTCCTCTGAGAAGTCGCGGTATTCCTGCTGAATGGTCAGGAAAACCTCGTGCAGCGCCGCTTGTACACGCGGCTCAGACCTATGTGACCGTACCCAGGCGGGCAGGTGGGCGGTGGAGTAGGGAAACAGCACGTCGTGCACAAAGCTGATCGACGTGGTGGTGCCTTCTATGTCGGTGAGGATGTACTGGACCATGCTCAGATGGCGACCGACATTTGGTTGTAGGGCGCGTCGATCAGCGAGCCGGTGTACTCGGGCACCCAGCCGCTCGTGTCGATGAAGACACGGATGCACTTCACAAAGCGTTTGGGCCCGAAGTCAAACCAGTGCTTTGTGCCTGCCGGCACAGAGATGAGGTCCCCTTTCTGGCATTGCAGGCAGAAGATCGGGTCCTTGCCATTGTCCAGGTTGAACCAAAACAGGCCTTCGCCGTCGACAAAAAAGCGCACCTCGTCCTCGCTGTGCGTGTGCTCTGCGAGGAACTTCTTGCCGATCTCCTCGATGTTGGGCATCGCGGGATGTACATTGATCACGTCGGCGACCTTGTAGCCGTTGGCTTCCATGTAGGGCTTGAGGCGCTGGCTGTAGGCGGCGATCACGGTATCTTGCGACGCATCGTTTGCCAACTCGGCCGGGGTTTCCCACTGTTCAAACAAGATGCCCCTTGCATTGAAATAGGATTTGATTTCAGCGGGGTCGCTGGTCCTGAAATCTTGGTCGGGGATGTGAAGAATCGCCATTTTTTATCGTAGAAATAGAGTTTTACAATGTTTTTAACTTGTACACCACCTCAAAGAGGAATTCCAAGACCTCCATCTGCCGTTTGGTGCTCGCAATGTCGTCGCCCCAGACGTAGAGGCCGTGGCCCTTGAGCAAGAAGCCTTGCGGCTCCCCATGCTGCTCAAACCACGCGCCAATTTCCTCGGCCAGGCCGTCGATGTCCTGAGAATTGTCAAAAATCGGGATGCGCACCTTCACATCATGGGTCTTGATGCCCTTGAGCCCCTTCAAAACCTCGTAGCCTTGCAGGTCTACGTAGTTTTTTTTCTTCTTGCGGGCCATCGACAGCACAGTGTTGTAGACGCTGTGGGAGTGCAACACGCAATGGGCCTCGGGAAAACACTCGTAGATCAAGACATGCAGCTGCGTCTCGGCGCTCGTCTTGCGGGGATCGTCGAGCGGGGCACCCACCGCATCCACATGTATGAAATCGCCTGCCGCAAAGGAACCCTTGTCGATGCCGCTGGCAGAAATCCAGAAATCATCGTGCTCGGCCTCCCGCACGGAATAATTTGAACTTGTCGCAGGCGCCCATCCCTTGCCATGCAAGAAATGGATGACCTCCACCATGCCCGACTTCAAGGCAGCGAGTGTGCTCGTCTTTGTGTCCAAGTTTTCCATCACGCAAATCACGTAAAAAAACGTGAAATATTGGGTGGTAAGTTGAAGATTAGGGAATGGCTCATGATTGCGGTGAGGTTCTGAATCGGCTCTGAAGCATTCAATTGAGCACTCCTTGAAAATTTTTGGCTCTAAAAGCTCGGACCTGGAGCTTCGAATCTCAATGGACCCCCGCCTTCAACTTGTCGGCAAATGCCTTGTGAAACTTCTCGACCTTGGGCCTGATCACCGCGCGGCAGTAGCCTTGCTCGGGATTCATGCTGTAGTAGTTTTGGTGATAGTCCTCCGCAGGATAGAAGACCGGGATCGGCGAAATCTCCGTCACGATGGGTTTGCCCCAGGTGTTCTCGTCGGTGAGCTTCTTTTTGTAATACTCGGCCCGCTCGCGTTGGTGCTCGTCGTGGTAAAAGATCACCGAGCGGTACTGTGTGCCGACATCGGCGCCTTGTCGGTTGAGGGTGGTGGGATCGTGCACCTGCCAAAAGACCTCCAAGAGATCGTCAAAGGAGACCTTTTGCGGATCATAGACGATCTGCGCCACCTCGGCATGGCCCGTGGAGCCATTGCACACCTCTTTGTAGGCCGGATTTTTCACGTGGCCGCCCGCGTAGCCGCTTGTGACGGAGATGACCCCGTCGAGGTCTTGGTACACGGCCTCGACGCACCAGAAACAACCGCCGCCAAAGGTGGCGGTCTCATTTCCCGAGACGATGGCCTGCTCGGTTCCCTGATCCGCGCTACCTTCCAAGGGCTCGCCCTTGGGCACAAAATTCAGGGAAGCGCTGTTCATGCAGTAGCGCATACCCGTAGGGCGAGGGCCGTCATTGAAGACGTGGCCCAAGTGTGCGTCGCAACGGGAGCACACGACCTCGGTGCGCACCATGCCATATTTGTGGTCGGTGTGCTCGGTCACATTCTTTTTGGACCACGGCTCAAAAAAGCTTGGCCAGCCCGTGCCGCTGTCAAATTTGGTCTCTGAGGCAAACAAAGGCTGCCCGCAGCAGACACATATATATGTGCCCTCATCGTGGCTGTTCCAGTACTTGCCCGTAAACGCACGCTCGGTACCCTTTTCCCGAGCCACGTTGTATTGCAACGGGTCGAGTTGTTGTTTCCACTCTTCTTCGGTTTTCATGATTTTATCCTTTTTATCGGTATTCTTGGATGTCGCATCGTCCAGTTGGCCCTTGTTGCGGCTGGTTTGGGCGATCACCCAGCCGGCCGTCACGACCAAAATCACGAGCAATAAAGCGACTAGTTTCATACAAAGCCCATTTTGAGTCCGTGATAGCAACGCATGCGCAACAAATTTGGATCGCCTCGGGGGATCGAAATATACTAACGGTTGGGATGGGGGAATGTTTGAGCGCCTCCAATGCACTTCCAGAAGGGAAACCCAAGAGAATCGGGGCATTCCGGTTGGCAACAAAGTCAGAGAATTTTAACTTTGTGACCTTTGTCGCGGCAAAATGGGCTACCATCCTTTATTTTCAAAAGGCATTGTTTCATTAACTTGAGTCGAAACAACACGTACAGGAAAAAAGTCTAATCAAGTTGACAAAGCCATGAAAGGATTGAAATACCTAGAAAAGATGATCAAGGAAGAAAAAGTCTTCCTGAAAAAGTATGAGGACATGCTCGCTGCTGAACCCGATAGCTTTGGCGCAAAACTCATGGTTGGCAATATCAAAAGGCATCTTGATGATCTTGAAAGTCAGGCGGCTGCGCTCAAGTCGAGCCACAAAGAAAGTTCCCCGACCCCACCGGAGCGCATGGTTGCTTCAAGCGCAAACTGATATTGGCTGATCGATTGCTCGAATTTTTGAAGTATTTTTGCAAAAAATGATAGCGAATTGAGCGCATTTGTCAACAGAATTGTTATCTTTGACTCGTGATACTTGATCAAGCCTCTTGCGCAAGCAACGTAATCAAGTGATAGAATAGGAACCCGCACTTGTGCGGGTTCTCTATGATAGGGCCATCCAATTGCATCGACCAAGCAACCATGCCATCCGCGATCAGCTTTTTCGTTCGATTTTCCCTATTTTGCACGCATATCACTGATCCAGATGCTCGACTTCGATATCGATCCTGACATTGCCATCGCTGAGACGCCACCCGGGACCTTTTACACCGATGCCGAATTGTATGCACGCATCCGCGAGCAGGTGTTTGCGCGCTCGTGGCAGTGGATCGGCGTGCACAGCGCCGTGCGCGAGCAGGGCAGCGCATTCCCGTTTGAGCTGCTCGATGGATTGCTCAACGAGCCGTTGCTGCTCACCAAGGCC
>JANMIM010000831.1:0-8661 GCA_031375795.1 Bacteroidota bacterium | reverse complement strand
GCCGACAACTTTGGCTTCACGGCGACCTACGACACGAGCGGTGCATTGTATGGCGGCGGCATCGTGTTTGACGTGGGCTATCCCACGACGGTGGGCGCCTTCCAGACGGTCTTTGGTGGTGGCGGGCCATCGCCCTTTGGCAACGGCTTTGACATGGGGATCTCCAAATGGAATCCCACGGGAACGGCCCTCGTGTGGAGCACCTACATCGGCGGGGCAGACAATGACCAGCCGCAATCGCTCATCACCACAGAGGCAGGGGAATTGGTGGTCTATGGCCGCACGGTTTCCAACAACTACCCCACGACGGCCGGCGCGGTGCAGACCGTCTTTGGCGGCGGCACAGACATCGTCGTGACCAAGCTCAGCATCAACGGCGCGGCCCTCGTCGGCTCGACCTACATGGGTGGCAGCGGCACCGACGGACTCAACATGAACACCAACTTCGCCCAAAACTCGCTGTATTTCAACTATGGCGACGATTCACGGGGCGAGGTGATGCTCGATGACCTCGACAACATCTATGTCGCAAGTTGCACGCAGAGCAACAACTTCCCGGTGAGCCCCGGCTGCGCCCAGCCGGCCTTTGGAGGGGGATTGCAAGATGGCTGCGTCTTCAAGCTCAATTCCACCCTCACGGCCGTGCAATTCAGCACCTACCTCGGCGGCTCGGCCAACGATGCGGCCTATTCCATCAAGGTCGGGCCGACCTTCAATCCCTACGTCTGCGGCGGCACCGAGAGCGCCGACTTCCCCACCACCGCAGGCACGATTTCGACCGCCTACCAGGGTGCCATCGACGGCTTCATCACCGAGCTCGCGCCGGGCGGCACAGCCATCAACGCCAGCACATTCATCGGCACCTCCAATTACGATCAATGTTATTTCCTGGAATTGGACGATGTGCCCAACGTCTATGTCGTCGGGCAAACGCTCGGTGCCTTTCCCGTGACACCGGGCGTGTACAGCAATCCGGGGGCGACGCAATTCATCGGCAAATACAATTCCTCCCTTACGACGACCCTGATCACGACCGTGTTTGGATCGGGTCAGCCATCGACCGACATTTCGCCGACGGCATTCTTGGTGGACCGCTGCGGATTCATCTATGTCTCTGGATGGGGCGGAAGCGTCAACAACATTGTGGGGAACCAAGGCGATGTGGGGAGCATGCCGATCACGGCGGGCGCCTTTGACGAGACCACAGACGATTCCAGCGACTTTTACATCATCATCCTGGGCCCTGATGCAGCAAACTTGGAATATGGCACCTACTATGGCGGCGACCTCTCCAGCGAGCACGTCGACGGGGGCACGAGCCGATTCGACCGTGACCTGGTGATCTACCAGGCGGCGTGCGCGGGCTGCGGCAACAACGACGACTTCCCCACGACGCCCGGTGCTGTGTCGCAGACCAACAACAGCTTCAACTGCAACTTGGGGGTGTTCAAATTTGCCTTTGACCCGCAAGACATCGAGGCCCAGTTTATCTCGCAGACCTTTGATTCCTGCGCGCCGTTTCCCGTGACCTTCACCAACACGAGCCAGGGCGGACTCGACTTCACTTGGGACTTTGGGGATGGCAGCCCGCTGGACTTCAGCGTAAACCCGAGCCATACCTACACCCTGCCGGGCACCTATACCGTGATGCTGGCGATCATCGACTCCAACAGTTGCAACATCGTGGACACGGTCTACCATATCGTGACTGTGTATGCCAATCCAGTGGTTTTGGCGGGCGGATCAGACACCGTCTGCGCCGGTAGCCAGGCGCAGTTGTTCACCGGCGGCGGCGACATCTACGACTGGTCGCCCGGTGGCTCGCTCAGTGACAGCACGATCGCCAATCCGATGGCCAGCCCGACCGTGAACACGACCTATACCGTGATCGTGATCGACTCCAATGGCTGTCGAGACACCGCGATGGTCGATGTCTTTGTGACGGAATACATCGCCGACGCCGGGCCACCCGTGAGCTTTTGCGAGGGCACGGGCGGCGCGCAATTGCAGGCGGGTGCCATCACCGGCGGCACAGGGCCCTATTATTACACCTGGTTTTGCGATTCCTTGGTGAGCTTCTGCGGATTGGACTCGACCTTTGACAACGACCCTGTCGCCAATCCCTCGCAGACGACGATGTATTACTTGCAGGTGAGCGACTCCCGAGGGTGCCTCGCCGACCTGGACTCGACGCTGGTCACGATCCTGCCCGTGCCGATCGCCGACGCGGGCCCCGATCAATTTATTTGCCAGCCGCCCTCGCCGGGGGCGGTCCTCCAAGGATCATTTTCCAATGCGCCCGGCCCTTATGTTTTCTACTGGTCACCCAGCATCGGCCTCAACGACAGCACGCTCCTCAATCCATTTGCCCGACCCGACACCACGACGATCTACACCCTCGTGGGCATCTCCTCCAATGGTTGCACGAGCGCACCCACCACGCTCGACACGCTCTCGACCGTGACCGTGCACGTGAATCCGCGCCCCATCGCAGACGCGGGGCCCGACATCCACTCCTGCCTGGGCGACACGGTGACCATCCAAGGCATCGGCTACAACGCCGGACCCACCTACGAATACGAATGGACGCCCTTTGTGGGCCTCAACGACAGCACATTGCCCAATCCGATCGGCACGCCGCCCTTCACCCACATCTACACCCTGGTCGTGTGGAGCAATGGCTGCCCTAGCTATGGCGACTCGATGACCTTTTGGGTACACACGCTGCCCACGCCCAGCCCCGGCAACATCGTCGAGGTCTGCCTCGGCGACAGCGCCTACCTCGATGCATTTGCCGCCGGGGACAGCTCGGCGAGCTATACCTATGCTTGGACGCCACCGGCTGGCATGAACGACCCCACCGCCGAAAATCCGGCGGCGGCACCCGACACCTCGACATGGTACCATCTCGTGGCGACCTCGAGCTGGGGCTGCGAGAGCCCGCTGGACTCGGTGCTCGTGCTCGTGAAGCCCACCCCCCTGGCCGATGCCGGTCCGGTGCAGTACATCTGCGCGGGCGACTCGGTGGTCTTGCAGGGATCCTATTCCTATGCTGCCACCGACAGCGCCAACCCGACCGAGATCTGGTATACGTGGGTCCCGGCGACGAGCATCGACGACTCGACGCTGGCCCAGCCGACGGTGTGGCCCATGCAATCGACGATGTACCACTTTGCCGTGCGCTACAATACCTGCGAGACCTACGACTCGGTCTTGGTGATCCTGAATCCCAGCCTCGGCTTGCAGGCTTTTGCCGACACCAATACGATTTGCCGTGGGGACTCCGTGCAAATCCATGCCAGCGGCGGCCTGGGCGGCGCACTCATCACCTGGGTGCCGAGCCTGGGCCTCAGTGATCCCGGCAGCTTCAATCCCATGGCCGGGCCCATCGATTCGACGACCTACACCGCCTCGCTCACCGAGGGCGGCTGCACCGAGACCGTGACCGTGCAAGTCAATGTGATCCCAAGCCCGGGTGCTGCATTCAACAACACGTCCTTGGAGGGTTGCCCGCCGCATCCGGTGAGCTTCACCGACCTGAGCGACTCCACGATCTTCCACATCTGGAATTTTGGCGACGGCTCGCCGGTGAGCAACAGTCCGCACCCGACGCATACGTTTGCGGGGCCGGGCGACTACACGGTCACGCATACGGTCGTGAGCACGGGTGCCTGCGAGGACGCGGCCGCGAGCGTGGTCGTGCATGTGCGCGACACGATTGTGGCCGATTTTGGCAGCGACCCGACGGCACCGGCGATCTTGTCGTTCCCCCTCACGAGCGTGAGCTTCTATGACCAGAGCATCGGGGCGGCGCAGTTGTTGTGGGATTTTGGCGACGGACTCATGGGGCAGGAGGTCAATCCCACGCATACCTACACGGCGCTAGGGCAATATTTTGTGACGCTCTATGCCTGGACGGCCGAGGGCTGCAAGAGCACGGTGACCCACGGGCCCTACGAGGTGCTGCCGAGCGACCTTGCCCTGCCGAATGTCTTCAGCCCCAACGGCGACGGCATCAATGATGAATTCCTGATCCAATACAGCGGTTCGCAGCCATTTTTTGTGGAGCTCTTTGACCGCTGGGGCGCAAAGTATTTCGCGAGCAAGGACAAGCTGCAAGGCTGGGACGGCAACACCGAGGCAGGCGATGCCATGCCTGCGGGGGTCTACTACTATCACGTGCAGATCGGCGACAAGGACTATGTGAGCCAAGTCAGTTTGGTGCGCTGAGCGGTGGCTTTGCAGGCTTGCGGGAAATGAGATGTCTGATGGGGAATATTGACCTAGATCGTTACTTTTGTAGAGGTCTCTGCGAATTTCAGGCTGGGACCGCGTTTCCAAATCAAGGCGTGATGAAAAAAATCCAATTGTTTTCGCTCATGGCATTGCTCGTTGTGGGCATGACCTCCTGCAAGTACGACGAGGGGCCTTTCATTTCCTTCATCCCCAAGACCGAGCGCGTCGCCAATACCTGGGTCCCCAATGAAGCCGAGAAAAACGGCGTGAGCAGCACCACGCTCCCCGGCTTCAAGGAAATCACGTTCTTCAAGGAAGGCGGATGCACCCTGATCCAAAATCCAACGGGGTTCGACGTCGCGTCGAGCGGCACATGGGCATTCAGCGACGACAAACTGCAGCTCCTCATCGACCTCGACGACGAGCTCACGCAGCAAGTGAAGTACCAGAAAACATGGACGATCCTGCACCTCAAGGAAGATGAGCTGAAAGTGAGCTTCTCAGACACCTCGGGCAGCTATGTGGTGACGTTTGAGCCGGGGTTGTAGGGGGGATTTGGGATGAAGTTAGAGCCCGTCCCGACGAAAGGACGGGGCAGGGCTATCGACCACACGCCTCCGGCGAAATTTCTCAATTCACTCGATCCAGCAAAAAGCGAACGAATCGCTGCCCAAGGATCAATTTCTCCTGAAATCCCGCCCCGTTCGACAAGCTCAGGGCGGGCTACGGCAGGCGGTAGATCAGCGTTCGGGCCGGAGGCCCGCGCTTCGTTTGAGCTGCTGCTTGGACCATCATCTCAAAATTCAGTGCCGAGGCCCCAAGATGCCTTGCCCTTTCAGGCAGCATCTTCCTCCCCCAACTCTCTCAGAAATTCCGTATTTTTGAGTTTTGAAATTTACCCTCGTCCCACATGAGTTCTGTCCCTGATGTTTCGTCCACTGCACCCGACAAGCCCAATTTCTTTCAGAAGAACAAGGTTTGGCTGGTGATCGTCCTGTTGCTCATCCTTAGCAACCTTGGCGTGTATTTTTACCAACGCATGCAGCAAGACAAGCTGGTGGCGATGTGCCGCGTGCAGCTCGATGACAAGTACAAGCAAGGCGAGGCCATGACCCTGCAGCGCAGCGTCGAGATCGCCACCGATTTGTGCCGAACAATGGTGTTTGGCATCAGGGGCGAGATGGAGCGCGCCAACAAGGGGCAGATCGAACTCTTCATCAACAACATGGTGCAGGAATCGGGGCTGGACCTCGTCGTGATCCAAGATGCCAACGACAGCATTTACCTGAGCACCGACAAAAAATACGAAAACCAGCAATTGCCCTACATCGAGGGCCTCGTGACCAAGGAGCAGGTGCTGCGGTCTGACCTCAATGAGGTCGTGGTCGTGTCCCCCATCATGGGCACTGAGAAGCGACTCGGCACGTTGCTGATCCTGTACAAGGCCCAGCAACCGACGCAGGAATCATTGCAGAAACTGCGGCTGGACAGCCTGCCTGGGGAACGCAAGGAGCCGGCACAGTAGGGCCATTGCCGTTTCGCGTAGGTTACAGGACGCATGCCCTGCAACCTACGCGAGACACCCTGCATTCCACAAAACTCATTTCTCCCAATCCAAAACGGCTTGCTGCTGACTGCCTGGCAACCGGTAGTAGATCTTGGTGCCTGGCTTTGGGTTGAAATAGGCCTCGGCTTGCCAGGGCTGTCCGCAATCGGCTTCCAGGAGTTGGGCCATTTCCGCGCCTTGATCCTCGGCCCACAACTCCACGGGCAGCGGGTTGAGGTTGCGGACGTAGACACATGTCGGGTGGCAATCCCACAATTTGGAATACTTGATGTGCAACTTGTCTGCCTGCAAGCCGCCCTGCAAGATGGCCATGATCATGGCGGCATTTTTACGGATGGGCGATGGATCCAAGCGGTAACCCCAATATTCGCTGCGCAACAACCGGGTGCGCTCGGCGATCGCAGGCCCCTGCTCCACCAAGATACTGTCCAGGAATGCCGGTGCACAATAATGCAGGAGCTGTCGGTAATATTCCTGTACAAACGCGGGGTCTTGAAACACATTCACGCTCGTGGCGTCACGGTAGGCGGCATCCTCCCGGCTGTGCCCGTGGAGCCGATAGCCCCAAAACGGGTAGGGAATGTAGGTATCGTTGACCGGGCCAGAGAATCCGTCGAATACCACTGGCTCCAGGCGCAGGGTCAAGGGGTTGAGGTAGAAGCGGCGGTTGTGCCAGATGAGGCTGTGGTAGGCCGCAAAGAGGTCGGTGAGGGCATATTGCTTGGCGACGAGGGCCACATCGAATACCTGTATCAGTCGCGGTGCAGGGAAAACATTGTCCACCGACATCTCCCCCAGTTCGTGCGGCACATGCATCGAGTTGCCGGCGCGGTATTGCCAGAGCAGGCGCTGGGCCTGGGCGTATTGTGCACTGAGGACCGAGTCCTTGAGGATGCGCCCCTTTTTGAAGGGCCTTACCGGTGCGGCTTCAAAAAACGGGGTCTGGATGTAGGGGAATGCGCTGTCTTGGAGGGCCGCGATGCGCGCATCCCACATGCCCGACTCATCGATCTTCACGATCGGCCCCTCGCGCCGGTGCTGGCTCTCGAGCAGTTCCTTGGAAAAATGCTCCTCCACCGCATAGACGCCCAGCATGTGCCCGTTGAGCACCAACCTGATGAAGTCGTAGCGCGGCGTGAGCAGACCCTCGCGCGCAAGCACTTGGTGAAACAGCCATTCGTTGAGAAAGCCGCGCCGCTCGGGGCTTTGCAAGGAAAACACCATGAGCCGCCGCCATGCCGCACTGTCTTTGACCTCCACCCGCAACGACCACTTGTCGCCCTCCAAGTGGTCGGTCCAGTCGCCCTTGAGCCGAATGCGCACCGGCCAGACTTCATTGCCCTCCCGCAATTTGGCCTTGACCCAACTGCTGTCGTCGTCGATGAGGATGCCGACTTGCAAGGCCGCATCACGGCGCCGTTGCAACTCCGCCATTTTCTTGGGCCCGACTTTTAATTCGACCGTCTGCCCATAAGGAAAGGTATAGGGTGCGGATGCAGGCGGCGGCACAGGCTCAGACCTCGGCGCAAGCAGGGATACCATTCCCACGACCACGACGGCGATCACCACCACGAGGGTGGGATACAGCGCGGTATGGCGGGGATTTCTAGGCTCCATGGCAATGGTGCGATGCCTGAGAGACATGTAGGCAATCCCGCTGCCGTGTTCGCAAGCACGTCTCCCCTGCCGATGCTGGCGCGTGGGGAAATCGGGTCAAATGCGGGACGGGAACATGCATGGGTGAAATTTACGGAACCGATCACACATTGGCTACCATGAGCATGCCGATGGTGTATTTGGAGTTGCGGGCCAGTCGCAGCGGGATGCGCTGCGCCACCCGTTGGTATTCGTCGTCGTCGGCCTGGTCATACTTCAGCTCCAGGACCACGGCCGCGTCGAGCGCGCCCTGTGCATGCGGTTGCTGCCGTGCGTTGAAGGCATAGTGGCGCATGTCGTGGTCGATCGTGAGGCGAAACTTGCCGTTGTAGGAGATGAGGTAGGAGCGTTGGTAGGTATTGAGCAGCACGGGCACGAGGTCCTGTGCTGCCAGCGTGGAGGCCAATGGCCGTGCGGCATGCAGCTCGGCAAATCCGGTGACCAACCTTGCCTGCAACAGGTCGGGGTTGGCGATTTCGAGGGGGGCGAGCTCGGTGCTGAATTTGTCGCCGAGTTCGCCATCCTTGCATTTCATTTCCAGCACCGGCTGCTGGGCGACGGCGCGGTCGGTGCCGTACCAGCGGATGCGGTACTTGCGGCGCTCGGCGACCCCAAACAGATTCTCGTGCAGGAAATGCAGCTCTGGCGTGTCAAAATAGACATTGTTGACCTGCCGATCGGGATACAATGTCCTGAACGACATGGGGTGGTCGCGCACGATCTGCCTCACCTCGGCGAGGCTCAGGTCCTCGGTGCGGTATTTTCGCTCGTAGCGCATCAGCGTTTGCCCTCGATGAGCTTGCCGTCGAGGGTGAGGGTGGAGCCGTCTTGCAAGACATACATCTGCTTGTTGCCCTCGGCCTTGTAGTGCTCGACCACGATGGTGCCAGGCCCATATTCAGGCTTCTTGCGGTAGGCCGCAAAGGCCTGCTCGTTGTCGTACAGCTCGATGTTTTGCACCGTCACCTTGGTGAGGTCCTTGGCGGCCAGCCCGATGACACAGTTGCGCACGGTCGCGTTTTGGATCACCGCCGTGCATTCCTCCCCAAGGCTGATGCCCTTGTCGCCTGCGTGGTCGATCTGGGCGCTCACGATCACGATGTTGCTGCCCGAGAAGTCGATGCAATCGTTGCCGGTATGGGAAAAGGTCGCATTGGACAATGAGCCGGTGCAGAAGTCGCTGTCAAATCCGTCGCCCTGGG
>JANMIM010000370.1:0-4352 GCA_031375795.1 Bacteroidota bacterium | reverse complement strand
GAGCTGCACGATGCGGTCGGCCCATCGGCCGTGACGGAGGAGCGCCTGCGCATCGCCTATGCCGAGCTACTGCGGCGTTATTGGCCCCAGGATTTTGATCCGCGCGAGCCCTTCCCGACGGTCCACGTTTACGATCCTTGGCGCGGCCTCGGCGCGCAGTGGCATGTGCTCAACGGCGACAGCTTGCGCCTCGTCCTGGAGCAGACCCACATTCCAGGCGAGCGCATCATCTTCAGGGAATGCATGGTGGTAGGCCCGGTCGCACCTCACGAGGCGTTTTTTGAGCAACGCGCCGCCTTCATCGAACAAAATTACGAATCCGGCACGGGCAAATATGCGCTTTGGGTGATGGCGGAGATCGCCAAGCTCGACACGGTTCCAGCCGATGCCGACATCAACCTCTGGTTTGAGGACGACCTGTTTTGCCAAGCCAATCTCTGGTTTCTCCTCGACCACCTGGGCAGTTTGGGCCGCACGACGCGCATCTACAGGGTTTTGCCCATCGTGGCCTCAGAGGCGAAGCCCTGGGTGGGATTTGGCGGACAGGGCGAAGAGGAACTCAGCGCCGCCTTGCAGGGTAGGATCCTGCTCTCGTCCGCAGATTTGGCGCTGGGTGCTGCGCTTTGGCAAGCCTATCGGATCGGGGACGATGCGCAATTGCTTTCACTGGCACAGACCGATGCGCCGCAATGGCGGAATCTCAATGCCGTCGCGCAGGCACAGGCCAACCGTGCCCAAAGTGTAGGATCGCCACTGAGAATCCTACAGGATATCCAAGCCGAGGGCCATTCCGAATTCGATGACATTTTTCATGAATTCACGCAACGTGCTGGTGTCTATGGCTTTGGAGACCTCCAAGTGCGTGCCATGCTTCAAGCGTTGGACACCCATTGAGCAATTCTTCTTGATTCGAATTGCAATTGACTACTTTCGTCCGTCACAATCACATCCTTGGTATGAAATTCACCACTGCTCTGCTGCTGACATTCTGGATGGTATCCTCGAATGCAGCCTTCGCCCAAAAAGCCCAATTCCCCAGTCAAAAGGGAAATTGGTATGCCGCTTGGGGCTGGAACCGCGATGTCTTCTCCAAGTCCAACATCCGTTTCACAGGCGATCAATACGATTTCACCTTGCGCAACGTCGTCGCACATGACAAGCAAGACAAATTTGGCCTCGATCCCTATTTTCATCCGACCAAAATCACCATTCCCCAGACCGACGCCCGCATTGGATACTTTCTATGGCCCCAAGTCAGCCTCTCGGTGGGCCTCGACCACATGAAATATGTCATGGAACAGCGACAATGGTTGCAGATCACGGGCCACATTGCCGGGACCAGGACCAGCTACGATGGTGATTATTATTACGACCCCATCTACACTGACAGGAATTTTCTCAAGTTTGAGCATACCGACGGACTCAACTACGTCAACACTGAATTGCGTCGCCATACGCCCCTCCTGAGCCTGCACAAAAACAAGTGGCTCTCCCTCGACGTGGAGACCTTCAGTGGCTTCGGTGCAGGACTCTTGATCCCCAAAACGAATGTGCGGATGTTTGGCGGCGACCGATACGATGAATATCACCTCGCAGGTTGGGGAGCACACGTCTTGACGGGCTTGACTCTCAAGTTTTGGAGGCACTTTTTGGTCACGACGGAATTCAAAGGCGGCTACCTCGACATGCCCGACATCCGCACGACCAAATTCAAGAGCGAACGTGCCTCGCAGCACTTCCTGTTTGGGGAGCTTGCGTTGATGTTTGGCGGATATTTTCGATTGTGGAAGGAATAGGGAATCCATTTTCCCAAGAATTCACATGCGCCATTTCCCAGACGCAAATCGGCCTGCCCCAATTGACTTGAGGCAGGCCGACGCATTTTCATTCAGATTTTCAGGAACCGCTTAGTCCCAGGAGATTCCTCCCCTGAAGCCTTCAGTGCGGCTGCCCCCATTGTCGTCGGGCTTGGGAGCCTGACGCTCGGCTGGCGGATTCACTGTCCTTGGAGTCGAGTTTTCGCGGCGTTCGCCTCCCACGTTGGTGGGTGCGCCGGGTCCGCCTGGCTTGCGCCGACGGTTGCGGTTGCGGTTGCGATTGCCTTGCCCCTCTGGCCTCGGCTCGCCGCCGCCTTGCGGCTGCGGCTTGGCGGGTGCTGCAGGACGCTGCTGCGCAGCAGGTTGCGCCTGCGGCTTGCGCTCCTGGGTAGGCACGTTGCGCACAGGTGCGCTGCCGCGTCCCTGCCCACGCTGCCCGTAGCCGCCTCCGCGACCACCGCGTGCGGCCTCGACTTCGGCTTCTGCCGCTTCCATCTCTGCGGTGCGCTCCATGCGGGTACCGGGCGGATAGGGGTGATTGGTCACCACGTCGACCTCAAAGCGAATGAGACGCTGGATGTCGCGCAGGAATACGCGCTCCTCGGCATCGCAAAAGCTCATAGCCATGCCACTGGCACCGGCGCGGCCCGTGCGGCCGATCCTGTGCACGTAGGTCTCCGGGATATTGGGAAGGTCATACTGCACGACATGGCTCAAGTCATCGATGTCGATGCCACGGGCTGCGATGTCGGTCGCGACCAGCACGCGCAAGCGGCCTGCCTTGAAACCCTCCAAGGCTGCCACACGGGCTGCCTGGGACTTGTTTCCGTGGATCGCCTCAGCGCCGATGCCAGCCTTGCACAAGACCTTCACGACCTTGTTGGCGCCATGCTTTGTGCGTGAAAACACGAGTGCACGTGTGATCTCGGGGTTTTTCAGCAAGTGGATCAGCAAGGCGTTCTTGTTTCCCTTGTCCACAAAATAGACACTTTGCTCCACGCGCTCTGCTGTCGTGACCTGTGGGGTCACGGAGACCTTGGCGGGGTTGTTGAGGATTTTTTGGGACAGCTCCACGATCTCGGGTGGCAAGGTCGCACTGAAATAGAGCGATTGCCGCTGGGCCGGGAGCTTGGCGATGATCTTGCGCACGTCATGGATGAAACCCATGTCGAGCATGCGATCGGCCTCGTCGAGCACAAAAAATTCTACATTTTGCAGGTTGATGAATCCCTGCTGCATCAAATCGAGCAAGCGACCGGGGGTCGCGGTGAGGATATCGAGCCCTTTTTGGAGCTCGTGGGTCTGGGCACCTTGCTTTACACCTCCAAAAATGACAGCGTGACGCAATCCAGTGAGGTTTTTACCATAGTCACGGATGCTTTCGTCAATTTGGATGGCCAGTTCACGCGTCGGCGTGACGATCAGGGCCCTGATTTTCTTCTGCCTGTCCTTCAGATCAACCCTGGAATGCATCAACTGCAAAATGGGGACCACGAAGGCGCAAGTTTTGCCGGTGCCTGTCTGGGCACAGCCTAGCAAATCGCGTCCTTGCAACAGAATCGGAATAGCCTGTGCTTGAATGGGAGTGGGTTTGCTGTAGCCCAGTTCCTGCAACGCGCTGAGGATGGGCGGAATAATCTCTAATTGTTCAAACGTCATAAAACATAATCTGCCGCAAAGGTACGGAACATTACCCAATTGTGGGCCGAATATTGAAGAGCTGGACGAAACGTGCCCCTCGCCTCCACTTATGCCTCCCTGGCGGTGCATGCTTGGGCGGCCTTTCATCGTTTTCTGTTCAAATTTTATTTCACGGCACTTCCTCAATCGGTTCACAGTTGTTAATATTGCTAAGGATTTGCTTTGAACAGGGATGGCTGAGATCAAGATTAAATGTCCACAATGCCAATGGGAGCCCGATGGGAGCCCATTCTGGGAATGCCACTGCGGCCATGTCTGGAATACGTTTGAGACGGCTGGCCGATGTCCCATCTGCAGTTTCCAGCACAATTACACACAATGTGTAGACTACGCAGGCGGCTGCAAGACCTATTCCCTGCACCTGGACTGGTACCAAGGTTTGGATGAGGCCGTCGTGCATCTGCTGGAAGCAGTGAAGCCCCGCACGCGGTAGACTTGGGTTTCCTTTGATTCAAGGCATTCGATTGATCGTTTCATGGATCTTTTTGAGGTGGAGGGTGTGCGATACAATCCAGGTGACAGATCATGATGGCACGGCACCAACAAGGCTTGTTGATAGGTTTGCCCTTCAACCAAATGCTCGATGCTTGGAAGTTTGCTGACATATCCATAAATTCATGCAGTATTTGATTGAAGGCTAAAGAATGTACTTGAAACGTACCCGCAAAGGACCTTTGCTGCATTTTTCGATGCTGTACATCTTGTTTTTGGCCTTTTCCCCTTGTTTCACCTACGCCCAGATCCTTCAAGACCTCTCCTTTGAGGCCTACCAAGCCTCCTTGCAGGCCGGCGCCCCTGGCTGGACCACTTGCAAGGGCCAGCCCGACTTGCAGG
>JANMIM010000801.1:0-4509 GCA_031375795.1 Bacteroidota bacterium | reverse complement strand
ACAAACTGACCGACGTTGAGCTGATTGGAAAACACCTTCATGCTGCCGATGATGAGCTAGGCGGCGATGATGAGCACTTTGAAGGTGAGGATCACCCCATACTCCAGCAACAGAATCCTAAAGTGATTGTTGCGGGCAGTGAGGTAGCTGCCTACCATCGCGTCTGTCTTGATCAAGGGCAATTTGGTGGATCCGGCCAGCTTGAAGGTCTCCATCGTGCGGGCCATCTCCTCCAGCCAGAAGACCACCTTGTACTTGTATTTGGATTCCTCCAGCGAGGTGCGCAACCCGCGGGGACCCGCCAGCCACATCACCAGGACCAGCAGGGCTAGCAAGGCCAAGCTGAAGAGGATAAAAAACGAGTGGTAAAACGACAGCAGCACCAAGGAAAACAAGATTTGCAGCGAGGAGGTGCTGAAATCCATCAAGATCTTGCTGAACCCTTTTTGGATCGTGAGCGTGTCAAAGAAGCGGTTCACGAGTTCTGGCGCATATTGGCCGCGCAAGGACTCCACGCGCATCCGGGGCAGGCGATACGCAAACTCGATCGCACTGTGCGTAAAGATGCGTTGTTGCAAACGCTCGGTGATCGAGAGCTGGAAAATCTGCAACAATCCATTTCCGATCACCCCCGCGATCACAAAGATCACGAGCACGACCCAAGATGTCGTGACGGCACCACCGCTCACGAAATTGAAGATCGCCTGGATGCCCAAAGGCAAGGTCAAGCTGATGAGGCCCGCAATGATCGCAAAGATGAAAATATTGATGATGTCCTTGCGTTCCGCAGAGACCAGCCTCATGAACCGCCTTACAGGGCTCAATTTGGCTGTATTAGTGCTACTTGTTTCTGGCATACGTGGGAGTTTTTCCAGCTGATAGTAATGCTATTGACAAAGATACTGAAGCAACCAGCATGCAAACAAATTGTTTTCGTGCAGTTGCGATTTTTATTCCGGTTTCAGGGTCTCTCGGGCACAAGGCCGGGCTGATGAAATGAACGGTTTTGGGCCGGGTTGCAAATCGGTGGCTTGGACGCAGCGGGCAATGAAGGCATTCCAACCGCGCCTTTCCAGCTACAAATTGAGATGGCCCTCAAACAGGCGACGCTCCAGATTGTAGAGGTCCAGCAAAAAATCGACGACCGGCTCCGGCCCTTCGCGGCCGATCGGGGGGTAGTGGAAATGGAGCACATCGCCCGTCTCCAATTGATAGGCAATGCGTGCGGCACTTTCCTGCCCATCCTTGCGCCAGACATTCAACTCGATCACCGTCATGCCCCGCCCGTCTGAAAACGAACAGAGGGAGTCCCAGCGATAGCCGGGCAAGTCCATTACCAGCTTGTCCAGGAGGTCCTTGACGGCCTTGTTGATGAGTTGCGTCTCCATGTGATCTGCCAAAGTTCGTCAAAATCTCGCCAAGGGCAAGATTTCCGCCACCACGGCACCTCACATAAGGTCCACGAATTCCTGAAAGATGGCCTCGCGCCATTTCACGTCCCGGCACCTGTTCAAGCAAATGCTGAATCCCCGCAAATCCTTTTTCTTGTAAAGCCCCAGCAGGATCGCCTTGTAGTTTTGGCGCGCCTGCGACAGCTTGGGGTACAAAAACTCAAACTCCGAGGGCTTGGGGTTTTGAAGGGAATGCATGCTACAACTGATCCTAAATTTATAATCCTCACTCACTTTCCTTGCCATTGCCTACAATTTAGATTGCAAACATATCTATTTAGGATATATGTGTCAATCCAAAATTGCATTTTTATACGTTTTGTACGATACCGTGATCTCAAACGACGATGATGACGACCCGATTGCCCTGCCTTGCATCCGCAGATACACGGCTTTGCCAATCAAATGTGTAGTTTTGGGCTTTGGCAAATGCATGGACTTGGGTGAGCAACAACTTGTGGAGCAGATCAGGGCGGGCGATGAAAAGGCCTTTGAAGGCCTGTTTCGCGCTCACTACGCCGCCTTGCGCGCTTTTTCCATCAAGTTTGTCACCGATCCAGACGCAGCGGAGGAGGTGGTTCAGGAACTTTTTTTCAACCTCTGGGAAAAGCGCCAAGACCTATCAGCCACCCAATCCCTGCGCAGCTATCTCTTTGCAGCTGTGCGCAACAGTTGCCTCAATCACCTGAAGCACCTCAAGGTCAGGGACAAGCATCAATCGCACAGCCTCAGCCAACCCTTGGAGTACGCCGATGACCCCGGCGAGGCGCTGCAAGCCGCTGAACTTGAGGCGATGATCGCCTTGGCGATCGAGGGCCTG
Source organism: Bacteroidota bacterium (assembly GCA_031375795.1). GTDB lineage: Bacteria > Bacteroidota > Bacteroidia > J057 > JADKCL01 > JADKCL01. The sequence continues at coordinate 2,238 of JANMIM010000801.1, read as the reverse complement.
CCCGACCGCTGCGGCGAGATTTTCAAGATGAGTCGCTTTGGCGGAATGAAATACCAAGAGATCGCCGATGCCTTGCAGCTCTCGCCGCGCACGGTCGAGGTGCAGATCGGCAAGGCACTCAAGCTGCTGCGGGTGCAGTTGAGCGCTTACTTTCCCGCGGGGATCATACTATTAATACTGTCGCATAAATGGATGTGAAAAAGAATATCGAATGCCGATACGGGTACATGGCTTCTCAGTTGTCTCATAGGTAGGAAAATGGAAGGCCCGATCGACGATAGCGCAATGTTGGAGCTGCTAGGCAAGCACTTGGCCGGGGAATGTAGCCCCGAGGAGACGGCCATGGTGCAGGCGTGGATGGCTGCGGCGCCCGAGAATGCACGCACCTACGAGGCGCTCGTAGGCATTTGGGAGCAGGCGCCTGCTCCCGACGTGCAAGCCCAGGCAGCCGAGGATGCGGCGTGGCTGCGCCTGCAGGCACGCATGCACGGTCAGGCGCAGGCGGCGCAGGCCGTGCCCGGCCCTGACCAGGATGGCGCCACCATCCTGCAAATGCCTAGGCCCAGCAGCAGCCGCACATGGTTCCTACGCATCGCCGCCATGCTTGCGGTGGCGGTGAGCATCAGCTTGGTTTTTTACCTGAACCAGTCCAGGAAAAACCCCGCAGCCGAGTTGCTTTCGTTGGCCAGCGGCGACGAGCCGCTCACCGACACGCTGCCCGACGGCACCATCGTGAGCCTCAATGCCCACAGCCGCCTCGACTACCCCGCACAATTTGCGGGAACTGAGCGCGTCGTGGTCTTGCAAGGTGAAGGCTTCTTTGACGTGGCCCACGATGCAGCCCACCCGTTTCGCATCCAGGCCGGCGTGGCAGATGTGCGGGTACTCGGCACGAGTTTCAACCTGAGCGCCCGTGGCGATCAGGTGCGCGTGGCAGTGCAGACCGGCACGGTCGAGCTTGCTGCCCACGACAGCCTCGTGCAGCAACCCAAAGCGCGGCTCAGGCTCACGGCGGGGATGAAGGGCAGCTACGACGGGCAGCGCAGGTCGATGCAGCAGGAGCAAGGCGAGGTCGAAAACGACCAGTATTGGCACACGGGCCGCTTGGTGTTCAGGGACGCGTCCATCGGGCGTGTCGTGGAGCAGCTCAATGCAGTCTTTGCAGACAGCATCGCGCTCGGCAATCCCGCCATCGCCAATTGTCGCCTCAACACGAGCTTTGAACGGCCTTCCATTGATGCCGCGGTCGCTGTGATCGCGGAGACATTTGACCTATCAGTCACCCGCAATGGAAAGATCTATCTACTGGACGGCGAGGCTTGCAAGTAAGCCGCAACGCCGCCTGGGCACATGCTTATGGTTGTTGTTCATGTCCTTGGGCATCACCCTGCATGCACAGCCCAATCCGCTGAACCGGCACATCACCCTCGACATCGACCACAGGCGGCTCGACGAGGCGCTGGAGCGCGTGGGCAAAAAGGGGCAATTCTCATTCTCCTACCGCACAGACCTGCTCCCGGCAGACAGCCTCGTGACCGTGCATGTGCAAGAAGCCACCGTGCGCCGTGTCACCGAGCAATTGCTAGGTCCTGCCTATACCTGCAAGGCCGTCGGCAACCATGTCGTCATTCGCAAGGCGGCGCAGCAACCGATTTCCCTGGCCCCGCAGCCGCTCCACATGGAGGGATTCTTGATCGACGCCAACACAGGAGAAAAAATCCGCTTTGCGACCGTCTACGACAACGCGAGCCGCCAAAGCACATTGAGCGATCCACAGGGACATTATGCCTTGGAGTTGCCGAGCCATCTGCCCCAGGCCGAGCTCAACATCAGTCGCCGGGGATATTTTGATACCTTGATCGTCGTGAATCCGCAGCGCGTAGGCAAGCTCACCGTCGGATTGCGGCCCTATCCCTATGCCAATCAGCCGATTGCGAGCAGGGAACCCGACCTGCTTGCCGACAACCATGCCGAGCAATTGCCGCTGGCCGAGTGGCTGGTGGGGCAGGAGCAACTGCAGTTGACCGACAACCTGATCGGCTACCTGCACCACTTTCCCATGCAGATTTCATTGCTGCCGCGCATCGGCACCAATCGGCTGCTGAGCGGGGCGATGGAAAACAATTTTTCGCTCAATATTTTTGCTGGGTATTCCAATGGCGTGAATGGCTTGGAGGTGGGCGGATTCGTGAATCTGGACCGTGAAAACGTGCGTGGTTTGCAAGTGGGCGGATTGGC
>JANMIM010000780.1:0-4358 GCA_031375795.1 Bacteroidota bacterium | reverse complement strand
CAGGTCCTCGGCCAGCGTCGGGCAGCGCCATTGGTCGTTCACGACATTGATTTTTTTGCCTTTCTCCAATTCACCCTTGGCCCAAAGCACAAAATTGCTCCGAGACATGTCGGCCACGATCCCAAACACGAGCATCGTGCGGGCGATCGCATAGGGCAGCCCCGATTCCACCACGATCCGCTCGGCCTCCAGCTTGCTCTTGCCATAGTGCGACAGCGGATTGGCCGTCGCCTTCTCTGAATAGGGACCCGCAGCCCCGTCAAAAATGAAATCGGTGGAGATGTGGATCACGCGGGTCTTGTATTCGCGGCAGATGTCCACGATCGTCTGCACGGCCGTCACGTTGAGCGCCCAGCATTGCTCGGGTTCACGCTCGCACTGGTCGACATTGGTCATGGCAGCGGTGTGAATGATCTCGGTGGGCTTGTATTGCTCAAACACCGCACGCACAGAAGCCGGGTCTGCGACGTCCATCTGCACATATACATAGCCCTCCTCCATCGGGTTGCGGTTGGGACCCAGGCCGGTAGCGACCAGTTGCACCGCCTCGCGGCGGCTCAGTTTTTGAATGAGCTTCTGACCAAGCAGGCCATTGGCACCCGTGACGACGATGGTTTTTACAAACATGGGAGACGATATCAGTGACCAAAGATCCCGCAAATTGAGGAATTTGAACCTGAAAACAATAGAAGTGCCGTATTTGGACAGCGCAATCGCATGAAATGGACCGGATCGCTGCTGCCGCAGCGTGTGGCTTTGCATCAGGATCGTAATGCCTGAATCGACCCTTCATATACGATGAAATGTCGGCTCCATCGGCGATCCATTTTTGGTTTCGCGCGCATTTTTCTGGTGGACGTTGATCCGAATCCGCCCAAAAGCACCCAAGACCTGCCTTAGTGCAGTGTGAGAATGCAGTGTGAGAGCGGAGCTACATTTTTCTCTCCGCTCTCACACTCCGCTCTCACGCTCCGCTCACACTCCGCTCTCACGCTGTTTTTTCCTGTCCCTGCCGCATCGGCCAGCAGCCGATCAGTCAAATTGCCTGAAGGGGAATAGGTGGGCACTCTTGCGCTCGATCTCGTCCAGACCCAGCTCCAGGTCAGCGGTCGGCAGTGCCCCCAGGTTGTGCCGTTGGCCACCCGCCAGGGTCTTTCCCAGCACGACGCGCTTGCTGCCATCGAGGCGCACGCCATATTCTATTGTGTAGTAGTGTAGCTTGTTTTCCTCGCGGTCCAGCTGGATGAAGCCATAGTAGGCCTCTGGCGGCGCGATGGGAGTCGGCATGTACACCACGACGATGTCGCGGTCCTCCCCTGCACGAAACGTGGCCTTCAAGCCCAGCGGCTCAAAGATTTCCAACTTTTGCGCCCGCGCCGTTCGTTCCCAGGCCTCCAACAGAAACGGGCCACTCGCCTCGGCATCCCCCAGCACATTCCACACATCGATGCCATTGTCCCCAAACAGCATGAGCGGCAGCATGCGGTAGGCAAACGAATAATGTAGCTTGCGGCTTTGCGCAGCCATTTGAAACATCTTATCCATCTCTATTCAGGGGTCGTGACGCCCGATAAACCGTTTTTCCTCTCTCAGTCGCAAAAGATCGGAAATTCTTTTCAGAATGAGAAAAACAAGCCACCCACAACCAAAATTTGTTCTGCAACAAGAGTTACACCCCACTACCGAGCAACCTCCCACCTTTGCACCACAAGAGCGCAACCAAGCTCCAAGTACTTTTCACTTTTCTCTTACTCACTTTTCACTCAATATGGGAATCCTCAGCAGCCTCTTCGGCAAAAAAGTAGACCTCGCAGCCATCGTCGCCCGCGGGGCCAAGATCATCGACGTGCGCAGCCCACAAGAATTTGGCGGCGGCCACGTCAAGGGTGCGGTCAACATTCCGCTGGACCGAATCCAAAAAGAGGTCGCCAACCTCAAGAAATCCGGCAAGCCGGTGATCCTCTGCTGCGCCTCTGGCATGCGCAGCGGCAGCGCGACGAGCATCCTCGAGGCCGAGGGCATCGAGGCCTACAACGGCGGCCCCTGGACGACCGTCAATCGTTTCGTTTGAGCAGAATTTTCAGAATTAACCGAATCGCGCTTTGGGTTGAATCTATGGGTCGCCGCAGGCAACCGTAGGTTTGACGAAGCCAATTCGATGGGTTGAATATGCGTTTGTGGATGGGATGCTTGGGCAATGGATGATATCAGTGCAGCTTTGACTCACCGATCATCCGTTGCCCATGATTCGCCTCCTTCGTCAAATACCTTCTTGGGTTTCTGGGAGGTATCAGCAAACGAGCAATTGTCACTTTGCCGCACGTTGCCGGCGTGCCATCTTCGTCCAAACTACTTCAGCCACTCCAGACTTTGTTTCTGTACGTCTTCATGCGGCACGAGCAGCCCTAAACTCCTCTGCCTCGTCGACCTCCCTCAATAGCGCAAGATGGCTGTACACATCCTCGATCGTGGTATGTTCATCCACCTTGTCCGCTAATCCTTGAAGATAGCCTTTGATTCCCCTAGCCTCCATGCTCGATTCCAATTTGATCAATAATTGCTCATTCATAGGAACTTTGCAAGGAGAACAGGGGGAATATTGGTAACTTGCCTCTTTCTCATCCCAAAAAACGAAAGAACATGAACAAGAATTTCTTCATTGGACTATTTGCGGGCCTTTGTCTGCTCGCCCTCGTTGCCTTCAGGCCCGCCGCAACTGAGAAACCGGCTGCCCAAAAATACGACTACATGACCCTCGTCATGGGTTGGGGCCCGCGGCTCGATGTCAAGTTGAAGGAGCTGGGCCTCGAAGGCTGGCAATTGGCTGGCGTCGGTCAGACAGGTGGCTATATTTTCATGCGCCCAATCGAGTAGGCCGCCCGTTGTTAGAATCAGAATTCGCCGAATTTTCAGAATTTCCAGAATCGCCCGAAGGCTCGGATTCTGGAAATTCTGGAAATTCTGTAAATTCTGATCCGTTCTGCATATTGGAGTTCTATTCTTAGATTTGGTTTTATCATTACCAAAATGCTTAAGAATATGAACAAGAATTTCTTCGCAGGACTTTTCGTCGGACTTGGGTTGCTGGCCATCGTCGCCTTCAAACCCGCCGCCACTGAGCAGCCGACCCCGCTGCCGCAAAAGTGGGAGTACCACCGCATCATCGCCCAAGACCCCAAGGTCGCCGATGCACAGCTCAAGGTCGCCGGCCTCCAAGGCTGGGAGCTCGTCAGCACCCAACCTACTGGTCATTACTTTTTCAAACGGCCGGTACAATAAAGGAGCAGAATTTGCAGAATTTACAGAATCGGCCTTGTGGTTGAATTCTGGCAATTCTGTAAATTCTGCTAATTCTGTAAATTCTGCTCAAATTCTGCTCAAATTCTGATCCCGATGACTGTGGCTATCTCCTCCATCCTCTTGCGAATACTACATGCGATTTTGATCCGTACCAGGTGTCGCCCGTCGATGATTCTGCACAGCCTCCTTTTCTTATTGCTCAGCCTTCTTTGCACGATGAACGTATTTGCCCAATCACCGCAACCGTGGTGGCAATCCACCAGCATTTACCAAATCTATCCCCGCTCCTTCCAAGACAGCAACGGGGATGGCATCGGGGATTTACAGGGTATCATATCCCGGCTGGACTACATCCAAGACCTTGGTTTTGAGACCATTTGGGTATCGCCATTTTATGCGAGCCCACAGGGCGATTTTGGATACGACATCAGCGACTACCGCGATATTGCGCCCGAGTATGGGACGATGGCCGATGCAGAGGCGCTCATCGCCGCAGTGCATGCACGCGGTATGAAGATCGTCTTTGACATGGTGCTCAACCACACGAGCGATCAGCATCCTTGGTTTTTGGAATCCGCCGGTAGCCGCGACAATGCCAAGGCCGATTGGTATATATGGCATGATGGCCGGGGCAAGGACGGTCGCCGCCCGCCCAACAATTGGAGCAGCATCCCAGGCCCGCCGGGATGGCAATATTGCGCTGCGCGCAAGCAGTGGTATTTTGCCTCCTTCCTCCCTTTCCAGCCCGATCTGAATTACCGCAATCCAGAAGTGAAAGCCGCCATGAAGGACATATTGCGCTTTTGGTTGCGCAGGGGTGTCGACGGATTCAGGCTCGACATTTTTAATGCCATCGTCAAAGACGATCAGTTTCGGGACAATCCCTTCACGCTGCATTACCTGCCGACCAAGGACGGGATGAAGGCTCGTTTCCAAAAGCGCATCCACACCGTGAACCATGCAGGAAACTTTGCCCTCGCCAAGGAAATGCGGGCCGTGGTCGATGAATTTCCCGACCGATTTTTGGTCGGCGAGGTGTTTGGCGAGCATCCCACGAT
>JANMIM010000736.1:0-5266 GCA_031375795.1 Bacteroidota bacterium | reverse complement strand
CAAATGCAAAAAAGTAGTTCGGATAGTCCGGGTATTCCTTGCCTGGATTCTGCGACAACCAAGTGCCAACCACCAATGAACCTGAAATGCTGAAATTTAGGTCGGCAACGGTTATCGCCTCGGTTTTCGTGGCGACTGGCTGTGATCCAACGTCCTCGCCCCTTGACTTAGAAAAATCTAGTTTGAGCATTTTTTGCGCTCCTGCTTCCGAGGAAACCGATTCACTCAAAGTAGATTCTTGCCCATTTAGCGAAGCCTTGGCCACCACGTAATGCTCTCCAACGGGAACGACGACCTTTTTGGGTTCATTTGCTCTTAATTCCAGACTCGCATCGCCGTCAATGGAAACACTCGCATCCATCGTGGAAACGATCAGCAGGAAACTCTCGGAACTTTGGGCTTGGACAAAGGCAGGGAATGCTAAACCTGCTATCAAAATTGTCATTAACACACGTTTCAGGATCATACGGCTATTGATATTCGTGTACATAGGAAACGATGATTTTTGGAATTTCGCCAATCTACGATTTTTCGCGATTCCTTAACCCTTGCAATTGCCAACTAATGCACGGACTGCGAGAACCTAGTTCAACATCGGCCCCGATTCGTTGGAATTCCATGATTTGGACAAGTCCCAATTACATTCCAAGCCCTTTTCCCTATCTTCGCCCCACTATTCACTGTTCGTTTTTCACTTTTCACTCAAAAATGCCCACACTCCACTGGATCGGAAAAGAAAAGGTCATCAACCACCACCTCGACGTGCCTTACAGGGTCTTGGAGCATCAATATGGCTTCGATGCCGCGACAGGAAAGACCGAAACGCCTACGAACTCAGGCAACAAGATCATCCACGGGGACAACTTGGAAGCTCTCAAGTCGCTGCTGCCAGAGTACGAGGGCAAGGTCAAGTGCATCTACATCGACCCGCCTTACAACACAGGCAACGAGGGCTGGGTCTATAACGACAACGTGAACGATCCCAAGATCAGGAAGTGGCTGGCTCAGGTCGTGGGCAAGGAAGGTGAAGACCTTTCAAGGCATGACAAGTGGTTGTGCATGATGTATCCGCGATTGGTGCTGCTACATCGACTGCTTTCAGAGGATGGGTGTATTTTCGTTTCAATAGATGAATTTGAGTTCGATTATTTGGGGCTAGTCTTGGATGAAATTTTTGGCAGGAACAACAGGGTGCAAGTTTTCTCATGGAAGAAGACATACGGAGGGGGAGCCAAATCGAAACACGTTGTAAATCTGCATGAATACGTGTATTTCTATTCCAAGAACTTCGCTTCCCTAGAAGATTTGAGCCTTCCAGCTGACGCTTCAATGCTGAAATACTACAAGTACTCAGATGAAAAATTCGAGGAAAGAGGGCCATTCCGCCTTCAACCGCTTGCAACGACAAGCATGGATGACCGTCCCAATCTTCGATACCCAATTACTTGGAAAGGAGAAGAAATTTGGCCTGAAAAACAATGGCAATGGAGCAGAGACCGAAGTGAATTGGCACTGAGAAACAATGAACTCGTAATTGAACAGAACCCAAAGACGAACAATTGGAGCATCAACTACAAACAGTATTTGAAGTCAAATGATGGCGAGGAAAGAGGTCGGAAAATTTATTCGATCATAGACGGGATTTATACTCAGCAGGGGTCAAATCAGCTCAAATCAATCTTTGATGGGAAGGTGTTCAATTTTCCAAAACCTGAAAGTCTTATCCGTCTTTTCCTTGAGTTGGTGACAAAGAACGATTCGATAGTTCTCGACTCGTTTTCTGGTTCTGGCACGACAGGACATGCCGTTTTGAGCCTCAATAGGCAAGATAAGGGCAATCGAAAGGTTCTCTTGATTGAAATGGAAGACTATGCAGACACCGTTACAGCCGAGCGTCTAAAACGTGTCATGCAAGGCTACGGCGAAGGAAAAAACGCCACTGAAGGCACGGGCGGGGCATTTGACTACTACGAGCTAGGCCCACCGCTATTCCTTGAAGACGACAACCTGAATGAAACGGTAGGCTCCGAGAAAATCCGTGCCTACGTCTGGTACACCGAGACGCGCACCGCCTACCAAGTCCTAGAAACTCAGGAAACCTACTTGTTGGGCAAACACGACGACACAGCATATTACTTCGTTTACGAAGCCAATTCACTTACTTGCCTTGACTTCAATTTCCTGTCCAGCATCGCTACCAAGGCTGGCAGCTTTGTGATCTACGCCGACAACTGCCTACTCACCAAGGAGTTCATGGCGCAAAACAACATCGTGTTCAAGAAAATCCCTCGCGACATCAGCCGTTTCTAAGTCATGGAACTCAAAGGATACCAAAAGAAAGTGATCGGCGACTTGGAGGCATTCATGCAGCTATCGTCGGAAATGGGCAGCACGAAACTGGCTTTCGGGAAGCTCTGGGAAGACAAGATCGGCCCCTACGACCCACTTGCAGGAAAGGGAATGCGACCCTACCAAAACAACATCCCCAATGCGGCCCATGTCTGCCTCAAGGTGCCGACTGCGGGAGGCAAGACCTTTCTTGCGGTCAATGCGCTCAAGACGATCTTCGACGCATTCCCAAGGGAATTGCCCAAGGTCGTCGTGTGGCTCGTGCCGTGGAGCAACCTGCTGCAACAGACGGTCGCCAACCTGAGCAACCCCGACCATGCCTACCGCCAACGGCTCAATAGCCAATTTGGCAACCGGGTGCAGGTCTATCAAAAGGAAGACCTATTGCAAGGCAGCAATTTCAGCCCTGCGGCGGTGCAGGAGCAAGTGAGCATACTCGTGATGAGCTTTGCAAGCCTGAGAGCCAAGAACAAGGACGACAAGCGGGTATTTCGTGAAAACGGTCAATTGACCTCGTTTTCTAGCATCTACGCAAACGGCGAACACTTGCTTGAGAACGTGGATGAAACCGCGCTTATCAACGTGATTCGCAGCTTGCAGCCCGTGATCGTCGTTGATGAGAGCCACAATGCGGAGAGCGACCTGAGCGTGGAGATGCTTCAAAACCTGAATCCGTCCTTCGTGCTGGATTTGACGGCCACCCCGCGCAACAACAGCAACATTCTGAGCATCGTCCCCGCCATCGAACTCAAGCGGGAACACATGGTAAAGCTGCCCGTGATCGTGTACAACCATCAGCACAGGGAAGAAGTCATCGACAGCGCATTGCACCTACGCGACCAATTGGAGGCACTTGCCAAGGTGCAGCAAAAGCAGGGCGGCAGGTATATCCGCCCAATCGTGCTTTTTCAGGCCCAACCGCGCACAGGTGAGGAGAAAATCACCTACTTGAAGCTCAAGGAAATGCTGATCAAGCTGAAAATCCATGAAGACCAGATCAAGATCAAGACCGCTGAGATTGACGAATTGAAGGGCATCAACTTGATGGACAAGAATTGCCCGGTGCGTTACATCATCACCGTGAACGCGCTCAAGGAAGGCTGGGACTGCCCATTTGCCTACATCCTTGCCTCTCTTGCCGATAAGAGCAGTGCGGTCGATGTGGAGCAAATCCTAGGCAGGGTCTTGCGGCAACCCTACGTGAGCCAACACGGACAACCGCTCCTGAACCTGAGCTATGTCTTGACGGCCTCGGCCAAGTTCAGCGAGACACTGAACACCATTGTCAAGGGCTTGCAAAATTCAGGATTCAGCGAGACGGACTACCGCCAAAAGGACGCAATGCAAGAGGCCGAGCCTGAAACGACGGTAGCGGAGGAACTGCAAATGGAATTGTTTGGTGAAGGTAAGACGACACCTGCACCAAGCGACGAAATCCAAACGGAAAAAATTCAATACGAGCCAACTGCTGTGACCACTGAAACCACGGCGGCAACTACTGTCGATGCTGCAACGGGGACGATGGAACCGCCCGCATCGACCTCGGCGACGGTCAATGAGATCACGGAGCTGGCAAAGCAAGAAACGGAGGCGATGGAGGCGCAAGTCAAGCAGCAAGCCGAAGGCAATCAAGGAGAGTCAATCCCACAGGAGATGCGCGAAAAGGTCAGTTCCTTCAAGATGGTCGAGGCCGCGAGAGACACGGTTTCCCTGATGCAATTGCCGATTTTCATGATCGAGGTCGCGGAATCCATATTTGTCACAGAGAGATTCCACAAGCTAGGGCCAGAAATGTTGTTGGAGGGTTTCAGGCTCAATGCGCAGGACAGCCTCATTGATTTCGAGCAAATTAAAGCCGAGATCGTCAAAGTGGACTTGGAGGAAACCGTAAAGAATGAATTCACCCCCAAGTACAGCCGCATCGAGAATCCCCGCATCCGCGACGAGTTCGTGCGTCTGTTTCACGCCAAACCAAAGGCTGGCAAGATCAAGGATTTGACAAGGCTGTTGTTCGACCAAATGGGCAATTTTTGGCCCATCGCCGACCCAGACATCAAAGCCTACATCGGCAAAATCCTAGAGCAGATCGACGAATTGCAGGTGCAGGAGATATTTGACAACCGCATGGGCTATGCCCGCAAGATCAAGGAGAAGATCAAGCAGCACACCGACACCTATGCGGAGCGGAAATTTGGCGAGTTGCTCAAGTTGAGCCAAATCAAATGTGTGCCGACATGGACGTTCCCCGTCGCGATCATCCCAGGCATCCTCGGCCCCAACCTCTCAAAATCGCTCTACCAGCGCGAGGGGGCGATCAATGAATTTGAGAAGCGGGTGATCGAGCAGATTTCTGCACTCGACAACATTGCATTCTGGCACCGCAACCCGTCGCGGAAAACAGGTGCTTTCAGCATCAACGGCTTCAAGAGTGACCATTACCCAGACTTCATCCTCATCACCAAGCGTGGCTTGGTGATCCTTTTGGAAACAAAAGGCGAACACCTGAGCAACCCCGACAACTTGAGCAAATGCCGCCTCGGCAACAAGTGGCAGGAGCTTGCCGGGGACAAGTTCAAATACTTCATGGTGTTTGAGCGCAACCCAATTGAGGGAGCTTGGACAGTGGAGGATGCGAAGCGGATGATCGGGGGCTTGTAAGCTATCTGAAAATTTCGGGGGCTTGCATTGTGTCTAGGAATTCCCTTACTTGGATCAGCCAAACCCAACAAATGTTTGGGGCTGGTTTAAGAAGAGGGTATTAGGCCCATCCCAAAAGTTCTTTCAAACCACTGTGATTCAACGACTTTGACAAGGAATCCCAAGATGTACGCATAATCGAGAATGGAGAATGGAAAATGGAGAATGGAAAATGGAAAATGGAAAATGGAAAATGGAAAATGGAAAATCCCGCATCGGG
>JANMIM010000723.1:0-4586 GCA_031375795.1 Bacteroidota bacterium | reverse complement strand
CGCTGTCGAGCGAGCTGCAGCCACGTGCATCGGTCACGCGGAAGTAGTACACGGTGGTGACCGTGGGGCATACGCTGATGCTGTTGCCATTGGCAAGGGTCACGCCTTGGCGGTTGGTCCAGCGGCTGCTGTAGGCCGGAGTGCCACCAGAGATGGTGCCGGTGAGGGTCACGCATGCACGGGGTGCGTAGGCTGGGTACACGACCTTGTGAGAGCCTGCATCCACCACGAGGCGGCTAGGCTGGCTGATGGTCACGCAACCGTTTGCACGGCAGCCATTGGCGTCGGTGATCGTCACGCAGTAGGTGCCCGTGCCCAGGCCGGTGAGGGTCTGGTTGCGGGAACCGTTGCTCCATGAGTAGGCATAAGGTGCGCAGCCTCCTTGTGGGGTAGCCGTTGCGGTGCCGCTGCGTGTGCCATGGCAGGCCACGTTCACGCCGTTCACGTTCACTGCCAAAGGCGCAGCTTGGGTCAGGGTGATGCTTTGGACGGAAGTAATTCCGTTGCCATCGGTCACGGTGACGGTGTAGATGCCGGGGGTCAGGCCACTGAGGCTTGCCGTGGTGGCACCGGTGCTCCAGAGATAGGAATAGGGGGCGCAGCCGCCATTGACCGCTGCATTCACGACACCGTCACGGCCACAATTGCTGTTTCCAGCACCGCTGCCGCTACCGCTACCGCTGCCATCGTCATCATAGTCTCCGTGGTTGGAGTGATGGCTGCCATGGCCTCCGCCGTGACCGCCGTTGCCATTGCCATTCCCACCGTAGCTCCTGCGATGGTTGTCATCGCTGCCATCCGAGCCAGAACCGCTGCCGCCATTGCCGAGGTTGCAGCAAGTGCTCACATTGTAGCCGCAAGCATTCACGGTGCTGGTGAGGCTCACGACGATCGGAGCCGTCACCACGTTCACGACGGCAGCGCATGTGCTGGTGTTGCCGTTCACGTCGGTCACGGTGAGTACCACGGTGCCGCCAGGGCTGGAGCAAGTGAAGCTGTTGGTAGACACGGAGACCGTTGCGATGCCGCAATTGTCGCTGCTGCCATTGTTCACTTGGCCTGCTGTCACGCTCACGCTGCCGGTCGAGCCAGCTTGCACGGTCACGTTCTGGCACACTGCGACAGGGGCGATGTTGTCGACCACGGTCACGATGGCGGTGCAGCTGCTGCTGTTGCCGATGAAACCGAAGGTGTCATACACGGTGAGGGTCACGGTGTTGGCACCGACATTCGAGCAGTTGAAGCTGGTAGGGGTGACAGTGATGGCACGGATGCCACAGTTGTCGGTGCTACCATTGTTTACTTGTGCAGCGGTCACAGTGGCCTGGCCATTGGTGCCAAGGCTCACAGTCACGTTTTGGCACAAGGCCACAGGTGCCTCAAGGTCGTTCACGGTGACGTTGAAGGTACAGCTGGCGGTGTTGCCGCTGCCGTCGGTGGCGGTTGCAGTCACGACCGTGAGGCCGGCTGCAAAGACGCTGCCGCTGGCTGGGCTGTAGCTGATGCCAGAGACGGTGCAGTTGTCATTTGCATGTGCTGCAAAGTTCACCACAGCAGTACAGAGACCGGGATCGTTGCTCACGCTGATGGCAGCTGGGCAGGTGATCACTGGGTTCTCATTGTCATTCACGACCACTTGGAATGTGCAGCTGGCAGTATTGCCGCTGGCATCGGTGGCGGTGGCGGTGACGTTTGTGGTACCGAGTGCAAATGTGCTGCCGCTTGCGGGTGAATAGCTGATGCTGCTCACCAAGCAGTTGTCGGTAGCGCTTGCGGTGTAGTTCACGACGGCACTGCACTGACCTGCATCATTGCTGACGCTGATCGTGGCTGGGCAGGTGATCACTGGCTTCTCGACGTCGAGGACCGTGACGTCAAAGGCACACACGGTCGTGTTGCCTGCTGCGTCGGTTGCGACAAAGACGTTGGTGGTCGTACCTACTGGGAAGGATGCGCCAGAGGCCAATCCACCAATCTGTGCAATCGTCACGATGCCGCAGTTGTCCGTTGCCTCGTTGTCATACGCATACAATGCACCGCAGACACCAAGGTCGTTGGTGAGCGTGACATCGTTGGGATTGAGGTTGGCACCTTGGCCTGGGCCGGTGATCACACCCGTCGCATTGCCGCAAGTGATCGCGGGTGCTTCGAGGTCTTGCACGGTCACCACAAAGCTGCAAGCAGCCGTGTTGCCAGAGGCGTCGGTCGCCGTGGCGGTGACAGTGGTGTTGCCGACTGCAAATGTGCTGCCGCTGACGGCGCTGTAGCTGATGCCAGACACCGAGCAGTTGTCGGTGGCCGTGGCACTGAAGCTTACGGCTGCACCACAGATGCCAGGATCGTTGCCGACGGTGATGTCTGCAGGGCAGGTGACCACGGGTGCGACATTGTCCTGTACCGTCACGGTGGCAGCGCAAGTGCTCGTGTTGCCGTTCACGTCAGTGACCGTCAAGGTGACCACGGTTGCGCCAGTGTTGACGGTGTGGGTGCCAATGTTGCCAAAGGTGTTCAGGGCAGACTGGGTCCACTCTGTGCCGAGGCTTGGGAAGCCTGCTGCGTTGGCGGTGTTGCCTGCGAGGACAGCTGCCTTGCGCACCAGGGTGCGGTCCAGTGTGCTGTTGCCACCGACATTCCAAGCAGTGCCTGGGTCTTCGCCGATGCGGCCAAAGATGTCGACAGCCACGTTGTTGTGTACCAGCACGACGGCATCGTCACCGTTGAACCAGCCACCTGCGTTCAGGAAGTCGGCTTGGGCGGTGAGCAATGGATCGGCGGTCGATTGGCAAGCGACATACACGTCACCTGCTGCGACCGAACCCGTGAGGTTCAGCGTGAGGCCTGGGGCTGCGCTGCCATTGAAGTAATACACCAATTGGTAGCCGCTCATGCTCACAGCGGCACCGGTGCCATTGTAGAGCTCGATGCACTTGTTGTTGGCACTGCCTTCGAGGTATTCAGAAATGAACAACTCGTTGATCGTGCTGGCATTGGTGTTCACGTTGCTGCAAGTGAACGATGTCGGCGAAACCGACACGCTCTGCACGCCGCAATTGTCATTGGAGCCATTGTTGATCTGCGCTGCTGTGATGCTGGCTTGGCCATTGGCATCCAAAGCGACGGTCACGTTCTGGCACAATGCCACAGGAGCCACAGCGTCCACGACGGTCACAATGGCGGTGCAAGCAGCAGTGTTGCCACTCAAATCGGTCACTGTGAGGGTCACCGTGTTGTTGGTGCCCACGTTTGCACAAGTAAAGCTCGTCGGGTTCACGGCGATGCCTGCGATCCCGCAGTTGTCGCTGCTGTTGTTGTTCACCGTAGCGGCGGTCACCGAGGCGATGCCGTTGGTGCCGAGGGTCACGGTTGCATTTTGGCAAGCCGCGATCGGTGCCACGTTGTCTTGCACGGTCACGCTGGCACTGCAAGTGCTGCTGTTGCCAGAAACGTCGGTGACAGTGAGGATCACGCTGCTGCCGCCTGTGCTCACCGTGTGGCTGCCGAGGCTGCTGCTGGTGTTCACGGCAAAGCCGTTCCACTCCGTGCCCAAAGCTGGGAAACCAGCGGTATTGGAGGTATTGCCAGCGGTGATCGTAGGCTTGCGCACGAGCGTGCGGTCCAGCGTGCTGTTGCCCGCTGCCGTCCACTCGGTGCCTGGGTCTTCGCCGATGCGACCGATGATGTCAATCGCGTTGCCATTTTTCGTCAGCACCACTGCGTCATCACCATTGAACCAGCCGCTGGCATTGAGCAGGTCGGCTTGGGCGGTGAATTGCGTAGCTGCGGATGATTGGCAAACCACGTACACGTCGCCATTGGCCACGGTGCCGCTCAATGGGAGGGTCAATCCAGCGGTGATGGCACCGTTGAAGTACATTGCGATGGCATAACCACTCAGGTTCACGGCTGCGCCGGTTCCGTTGTAGATTTCCAAGCACTTGTTGTTGCTGCTGCCTTCGATGTATTCCGAGAAATACAAATCAGCAATCGTCGTGGTGGCAGAAATGCTGGCACAGTTGAAGCTGGTATTGTCCAGGCTGTAACTGGCGATGCCACAATTGTCAGTCGAGCCATTGTTCACGGCCGCAGCAGTGATCGTACCGTTGCCTGCACCGTCCAATTGCACGGTCACGTTTTGGCAAAGTGCGATCGGTGCCACTGCGTCGACCACGGTGACGGTGGCAGAGCAGGTGCTGTTGTTGCCATTCACGTCGGTCACGGTCAAGGTCACCGTGTTGCCGCTGCCGACATTCGCACAAGTGAAGCTGCCGTTGCTGATCGCCAAGCTGGCGATGGCGCAATTGTCGGTGCTGCCGTTGTTCACTGCTGCAGCCGTGGTGCTACCGTTGCCGGTGGCATTCAAGGACACGATCACATTCTGGCAAGTTGCCGTGGGTGCGACATTGTCTTGCACGGTCACATTGGCGGTACACGTGCTGGTGTTGCCATTCACGTCGGTCACGGTGAGGGTCACGACGGATCCACCGCTGATGGTGATCGTGTGGCTGCCCAAGTTGGCGACGTTGTCGGTGGGGAAGCCGTTCCATTCAGTGGCCAACGATGGGAAACCGGCAGTACCCGAGGTATTG
>JANMIM010000676.1:0-7516 GCA_031375795.1 Bacteroidota bacterium | reverse complement strand
GAAGGTGCCACGAGCCCGTCCAAACCAATGTACAAATATCCCTCGTCAGGATATTGCGGCAAGAGGTTCATTGCAGCGCCCTTGCTCAAAAATGAGTGCTCCTCGGTGTGCCCAAACGGATGCAAATGGAAAAATTGATCGATGCGGTCGGCATAAACCTCAGACAACGCTGCCGCTGTCCCAAAATCGATCGTGGCTTTGGAAGTATAATCGATCTTGATTTCCTTCACGACAGGCGTATAGGGCTCGCCGGGGAAATAAGGCCCAAGGCCCGTCTTGGCATAGGCCAAGGCAGCCTTCACATACAAATCGCGGTAATATTTATGCCCAAAGGCAATCACCGGCGTGGCCAATTCAAAGCGCAAAAATCCCCTTGGGGTATTCGATTCCAGTTTGCCAGGCTCCTTGAGGTTGAGGTCACGCAGATATGGGTTGAGTTGGCTCGCATTGAAGCTGATCGTATGCGGTTTTTGGGCACCTTTGCCATTGGCATCTTCCTCAAAAAGGGTCTTCCGGTCCAGGTATGACCACAATCCTTCATACAAAAATGAGACATCGGCTGTCCAAGCTCCATTTCCAAGGATATAGGAGGGATCGGGACAATTGATATAACAAACGGGATAGTTGGCACTTCCCCCCGGATTTGCCATCTTATTAGCGGAATAAGCTTGGTTTTCCTCGACAGCAATTTGGGAATCCCCTGCCAATTCATAGTCCGGCGCTGGACAGCACATACAATCTTTGCCGCAGGTGCTACCCGTATTGGTGCTAGCGGTCTCAATGGCAGTCACGATGTCTTCGTATTGCACGTAATGTGCGTGCAGATCGTCTGGCGGATCTTGCCACAACAACCTCACAGACAATGTATCCAGTTGCTTTCCAAAAATCTCCTGCGCACCGATGTAAAACCTGGATCCCACAACCGGCGTGGCCCCAAACATCGGAAATGGCTTCTCGGCCTTCAATTTCCCAAAGTCATTTTCCAGCAAGACACCTGTGACGCCGACGACATTCACTGCCAGATTCAGCTGCAAAATCTCAGCATGCTGAAACGGGTCAAACATGGTCGATTGTCCGACCAATTCCCAAAGTGCCGGGGAATTTTCTGGGTTTTGGTTGGAAGTCCCATTTGCCGACACCGTTTGATTGATTGTGCTGCGGGCTTGGTAACTATTGCGATTGAAATAGACTTGATCGAGCGGCTCGTAATCATCGCTCTCCGAGTACAACGTGAACTTGGCAGCAAGAAATGTTGCGAACTCTGGAATCAAAGTCAGGTTGATGAGGGCACTTTGCGGGACCGTGGTTGCATTTTTGTACAAATTCCCGCCATACAGGCAATAGGCCGAGGCTGCGACGCTCGCCCCCTTGGCGGCGAGCCCAAATGCAGGGGCGGCACAGTCATAGGACCGACCTTGCAAGACGAGTTTCAGCACGGGCCAAGCGGTGCGAATTCCCTCTAGGTGCGTTTTTTCAAGGTAAGGGACAAATGGCAAATCACCCTCTTCCAAACGAATCGTCAAAGTCAATGCGCACTTATCAATCTGGCCGACAGGCTGCGCAATATCGACCAAAAAGACGGAAACCAATTTGGCATCTGCCCAACCTTTGGGATGTGTGTAGGAGACCTTGAGCGCTTGCAAGAGGTTGGCCTCTGTCTGGGCAGGCAAGCTGTTGGGAAGCGGGGCATTGAAAATCGCCGACAAGGACGATTGTTTGATCACAAAATTGACCGTGATTTCCCGCAACCCCTCCTTCATCACAAACAAGGGCGATGCGATCGCAAATCCCATCCTGGCATCTTGCATGCTGCGCTCGGCGGGCAATTTTGTCAATTGCGCCTCGCCAAACATGTTCCACTTGGGATCCTTGGGAGCCAAGGGGGCGCCCATCCCATCTGCCGAATTGGCGATCTCAGCCGAATACAATCCAAGTACTTTTTTGTTGGTGTCGCGCTGCACATGCACGCTGTGCAGCGCGCGCACGACGGCCTTGTTGATCACCGTCTCGGTGTCGACGGCATAAGACAAGGCATTTCCATCGACGTCTTTTCCAGCCTTGAGCAAGGTGCCCGCCTTCAACAAAAATTGCTCCTCGCCCTTGCGCAATTCAAACTTCACGATGGCTTGGTCGGCCACCAAAGGACGGTGCGTAAAGCGCAAAACCTCCATGTATTCATACAGGAGGTGCTTGCGCCCGAGGGAATTGACGTGGGCCTTGGCATGGTCAAACAATTGCAAAAAGGCCAAGAAAAGCGCATTTTGAGGATTGTGCCAAGGGAATTTCTCCAAGCTCTGCTGCAGATAATAGGGCACACTGGCTTGGAAGCTTTCGATCATGCCGGTGAGCGCATCCATGCTCGCGGTGAGGAGCTCAAATATGCGCGGCAAATCATCGACTTGATCGGCCGAAGTGTAATATACATAAGGAAAAGTGACCGGAACATCGTAGATATTCCAACCTGCTGATTTCAAACCTGCCCAAAGGCCAAGAGAATTGGTCGTGGGGGAAAAAACACTTTCGCTTTCCCAGTGGGCAGTTTCCAACTTTTTGAGGGCTGCAGAAAGTCGCGTGCGTCCTTCCAAAACCAAGTCCTTGAAGGAATATTGCGCATCGTCTGCAAACAAGCCCGACTCAGGCAGCAGCGCGATCCAATTGTCGATCATAGCTGGAAGCGGCTCCAAGAGCGTAGCGGTGTTGTGAACCGATGGAACGGGCGTCAAAAATGCAGCAAAAACGGCTTCCAATTTGTTGGGAAATCCGGTGGACAATACAAAAGGGTCGCCGAGTTCGTCGATTGCAGATCTCACCAATGCCGCAAATGTGTCGCGGTAGTCCTGCACCTGGACCAACACATTTTGCGCCAACAAAAAGCTGAGGTCGTCTTGGAAAAATTCCACCCAAGTATCTTGCACCTGATTGTTGGCGGCATAATAATTGAAGTCCTCGGCCAATTTGCGGATGAAATTCAGGATGTCGGCGTGGCTGCGCTCGTCGATCTGCACGTAGCCTTCTGCCAAGGTGAGCGGAAACCGCTGCCTTTGGCTCGTGCCATCGCGGCGCAGCGGATTGATGGTCTTGCAGCAAGTACTCATTTCGTCACCTCCGTTCCTTCAATGATGTAAAATGGATACACAAAGTTGCGGCGATTGTTGGTCGCGACCACCGTGAATTCCACCAAAATATCGACGCGGCCCTCCAAATAGTCCATCTGAACCTCGACATTCACATTCGTGACCCGCGGTTCATACAGGGCGATGCTATCCTTGATGTGCTGCCGCAGCAAGGCCCGCTGCGAGCTGTCCATCGGCTCAAAAATCATGCTCGGCACCCGACTGCCATATTTGCTGCGCAATACACGCTCGCCCAAACTTGTGGTCATGAGTATGTGCAGACTGCTGAGGATGTCTTCCTCTCCGCTCAGCATCTCGACGCTTTTCCTGGATTTGTTGAAGGTCGGCGGGAAGCCCCAACCCGTGCCCAAAAAGCTATTGTCCCCGATGTTATTTGCAGACATGGTTTTTTCCTCCCTTGATTAATTGATTTGTACAATCGCACCCTTCAGAACGGCGTTGGCGGATGAGGAAACCTCGATCCCTGCCGTGCCTTCCGCCTTGAATTGCGCCTGCGCGCTTTGCTCGATGTTCACGCCTTCCATCGACACATCACCCGTCGCCTTCAGGATCAGGTCCTTGCCGCTCTCGATGGTGATGCCATCCTTGTTCAGGATGATCTTGTTGTTGTGATCATCCTCCAACTGTATCATGTCCTCCTTCTCGTCCATCGTGATTTTTTTGCCGGCGGGCGTCTCGACGATGATGATTTTGTCTTCGTCGTTGAATGTGAGCATCAATCCCTCTGGCGTGACAATCCCCCGCTTGAGGTATTTGTCGTTGTCCTCGATGGCCGGCTTGTTGGCGTCGGAATTGTGGAGGGAGCCCAGCACGATGGCGTGGCGCGGGTCCTCGTTGAGAAATCCCAACACGACCTCGTCGCCCACGATGGGCTGGAAAAACAGCGTGTGGCTCGCTCCGGCATCGGGATGTGCGACGCGGCACCAAATCCCGTCCTCGGTGTCGTCGATCACGGGCATTTTGACCAAGACCCTGAAGAATCCCTCGGGGTCGTCCTCGATTTCCTTGACGACGCCGATCTGCAGGCCGCGCATAGGGCCGAGAAGGCCCGCTGCAGGGGCCTCCAAGACATTGCCAGCCTGCTCGGCAAGCGTTTCGGGCGGCAAGCCAATCTCGACGTCTGTGAGCCAGTGGCCCGAGGCGACGTGGTGTCGCACCGCCGAGATGAAAACAGGGCCGTTGAAGGCCTCGCTGAGGCCCTCCAGGACCAATGTGCCTCCAGGCTTGAGCTTCGGGTCGCCGTTGAGCTGCACGCGGCCCCTGATGCGGCTCAGGCGGCTGCGCTGCAGCTTGCCGTCGCTCCAGGCCTTGAGCTCGTCGTCGCCGAGCTCGCCAGCGTGGCGCAGCTTGAATTCCGCCTCACCAAGGCTGCCAGCCATGTCATCTGCCGAGGGCGCACCGGCCTCTGCAATGTCGCCGGGGGCCTCGGCCTCCTGCTCCAGCAATTCCTGACTGCTGTGGTCCCAAGCGATGGCTTTGCCACCCTTGAATTGGTCGCGGCTCTCACTCTCGACCTCAAACTCGAAAATGTTGTCGCCAAAGGTCGCCTTGGGCGTGTCGCCGGTTTCCTTGACCTCGGGCTTGGCGACGATCACCTTGTCGTCCTCCACGTACACGAGCTTGCCATTGGCCTCCGCGCGCATGAGCATGAAGTCCCAGT
The DNA here is from genome assembly GCA_031375795.1 of Bacteroidota bacterium. Lineage (GTDB taxonomy): Bacteria > Bacteroidota > Bacteroidia > J057 > JADKCL01 > JADKCL01. The sequence goes on along the minus strand of JANMIM010000676.1, from coordinate 2,722 downwards.
CGGTGATGTTGTATTGGATCATGCGCTCATGCTCGGTCTTGAAATCGCTGTCGACCTCGGCAGTGAGGCCGTGGTCGCCGATCAAGGTTTCGATGATGTCGCTGTCCTTTTTTTCGAGGAAGTGCCGCGTCTTGCGCACATGGCTCATCTTGACGGCGGCGCTTTTGATTTCGAGGGTGAGGGAGGTGCCACCCAGATGCGAAGCCTTGATTTGGTGGCGCACGATGATGCCTTTGAAGATGGGCTCGACGTCGTCTGCGTTATGACCGATTTGCAATTCAACTTCGCTTCCCGGGGCAAAATTTGAGTCGCTACTTAGTTTGAAATCTCGAAGCGAGACTTCACCATCATGCAAAACGATCTCGGCAAATGATATGGAATTTGTTTGAAAAGTTACGGCAAACGAAATCACGCCTGGGTTATCTAGATTTGTCCCATTCACCACTACATTAATCGTGACCGCGTCGTCCTTCGTTGCCATTGTTCAGGAATTAAGAGGAACCAAAGGAGGAAAATAAATTTTTTGACCTGGAATAAGGTTGCGGTAATTCAATAGCTTATTGTGCTTCGCCACCTGCAGATATAACTTTGCATCTCCATAGATTTCCTCACACATCATTGGAAGTCGGTCACCTTGTTGGACGAGCCTGATGTGGGTCATGTTTGGAGAAGCAGATCTTTCCTCGGCTTTTGTCTTTTCTCTTTCTGAGAATTCCTTAAAGGTACATTGAAGTTTTGCCCGCAAGGTAGATCCATCGGGGCGAAACAACTCCTTGGTAATCGTTAAACCCGTCAACACCACATTTGCGACCAATGTTTCTCCCCAGGTCAATTTCAAATACCTGGGACGGTGTGCACCACCATCGTATTTGTTGACTACTTGCAAGAATACATTGATCTTTTTGTCCACATCCAAGGATTCCGTCTCGATGGTTCCGTAAGGAATCGACGCACCTGTTCCATCCAATATCAAGTCAAAGGAGTAAGCTACTGGGCTGTAACTCTTATACTTCATCTCATATTTTGATGCTCCTACCGCAGCCTTTTCATCATAACCGATGGCATAGGTTGTGGTAACCAATGCTGGATTATAATAGGCGGTGAACGAAAGTTTATCCTTCGATAATTCCTTGTCGGTATAGGACAAAATGAAGAGTTTTTGAAACTTCCCTTCGTGAATTGATAGATTCATCTCCTTGATTTTTGTCTAATTGACTTCATCACTTCATCCATGCAGGCTTGCACGATTTCGTCCTTGACCGGTACATCTTGAGCGTTCGAAGGTGTGAACCGAGGAGTTGAGACTCCCTCCGCTTGCTTCTCATCGATGGTGGCAGTCACAACCAACTCCCTTATTTGGATCGGCATAGTGTTTCAATATTGAGGTGGCCCTTACAGATTTGGAATTGGGATGCGGCGATGTTTCTGGCAAACCAACTCAATCGACTCGATCACGATCTCATTTTGCATGGAATTGAAGCCCGAGATTTCTGACTTGACCGGATAGGCCCCGACGATGTTCCAGGCGATGAGTGGCATCTTGCTGGGGCCGAGCAATGTGATCATCAGATCCATCGGCACGATTTCGAAAAACTCGATCGCCGCCTGCACCCACAGCCCTAAGCCAGAGTTCACCATCAGCCCTCGCCGCAATGTGATGTTGGAAAAAGACGGTGCAGAGGGAAGGTTGTGAACCATGTCGTTGACACCCCCTTCCCTGAACTGATCCGTCTTAATGTCAGAAGTGAGACCAGTCACTTCCTTGAAACTATAATCCACACCATTCAAGGCGATCGCAATCGCAATCCCTTTGGGCGACTTGAGGTTCGGCAAAAAATTCACCAAAAATGAATACCCAACTGGTGGACGATATTCCATGAAGTGCTCGTGCTATCCCTTGATTATGCAAATTCGACCGTCACGCCTTCGTGTGCCAGCGTGATGCTCTCGATGGCGACCTCGTTGCCGGTGGACTTGAGCGATGGGCCCTCGATGTTGAGCGGGAATGCGTTTTTCACTTTCCAGGTCACCACGGGAGCGTGCTCGGCATTGAGCAGGCTGATCGTGAGGTCGCGGCGCTCCACGTCATTGAGCTTGATGGTGCTCGCCCACTTGAAAAAGTCGCTGTCACCAGCAAAAATACCGCGCTTGAGCGTGATGTCATCAAACGATGGACGACCAGGCATTTGTGTATCGCTGTATTCGGGAGAGGCACCGCCGCGGTAGGGGATTTTCTCACGCTTCATGTTGAGGCCAGACACTTCCTGGAAACTCACGTTTGAGCCGCCCCAGACCACGGAAAAATGATATACTGACAATGGATAAGTAGCCATAATGAGTGAAAAGTTAAAAGTGAAAAGTTAAGTGTTAAGAATGAGTGATGTTTAAGTGAGGGATTAGGCATTTGAAAAGCAAACGGTGAAATGCAAAATACTTTTCACGATTCACTTTTCACCTTCCCCCCTCAGGATTCCTGCATCTTGTGTGCGAACTTCAAGATCACAAACTCAGCGGGCCTTACGGCAGCCATTCCGATTTCGACGATCATCTTGCCCTCGAGGATGTCCTGCGCCGTCATGGTCTGCCCGAGGCCGATCTTGACGAAGTAGGCGTCGGCAGGGACAGCACCCGCAAGGCCGCCGTCGCGCCAGATCCCATTCAGGAAATTCTCGATCATGCCCTTGACATTCAGCCATGTGCTGGCCGTGTTGGGTTCAAAGAC